>JAYWHF010000379.1:0-3232 GCA_043777855.1 Gammaproteobacteria bacterium
TGGATCAAGGATTTCTGGAAGGTTTTGCTCTGGATGATGTTAACCAAGCACTTAAATACATTACTGGCGTCAACGTTGATGAAACCGAAACTGACCGCACCTATTACAATTCACGTGGCTTCGACATAAAAAGCATGCAGGTTGATGGCATAGGAATGCCGTTTAACTGGAATGTCGTGGGCGCGCTGGATACCGCCATTTACGAAAAAATCGAGGTCATTCGCGGCGCTAATGGATTGCTAACTGGCACCGGCAACCCAAGCGGTACCATCAATTATATTCGCAAGCGCCCAACTAACGAATTCAAAGCCAGCGGCGAACTCACTTTAGGTGCTTGGGATAGGCAGCGGGCTGAAGTCGATGTTTCCGGCCCACTGACTGAATCTGGAACCTGGGCAGGGCGTGTTGTGATCGCCGCCCAAGACACCGAATCTTATCTTGATCTATACAGCGCGCACCGCCAAATCTACTACGGCGTAATTGATGGTCAGCTAGGTGATAACAGCACGATTACTTTCGGCTATACCGACCAAACCAATAAGGCGCAATCGCCGCTCTGGGGTGCTTTGCCCCTACTTTATGCCGACGGCACGCAAACGAATTATCCCCGCGCAACCAGCACAAGCATGCCTTGGGCGCATTACAACACCTACAGCCAAACCGGTTTTATCGAATATACCTACAAGCTGCCGGCTGGGTGGGAATTCAAAACAGTACTGACCTCTAGCGACTACGAAGAACCCTCTGAGCTCTTTTACGTCTATGGCTCGCCCGACAAAACTACCGGCCTTGGCCTAATGGGATGGCCCGGCAAGTATTTCAACGAATCTCAGCGCACCCTCTTGGATACCACTTTGTCAGGTAGCTTTGAACTGGGTGGTCGCTCCCACGATCTGCTGATCGGCTTCAGCGGCTCGCGGGCAGATAGCGGTTATTTGAAATACGACGCACCTGGAAATGACCCAGCATGGGGAACATTACCGGCTTTTCCAGGTTGGGATGGTAGCGAGATCGCCCGGCCCAACTTTGGCCCGGCTCAAGTCGCCGGCGATTGGGAGGATGACTTACGTAGGCTCTATGTCATCAGCCACCTGCACGCAACTGACCGGCTGGATTTTGTGCTGGGCTTTAACAGTATCGACAACTCCACCACAGGCTTTAACTTTGGTGATTCCATGGCTAAGGATGAGCAGCAAACTAGCCCTTACGCGGGTGTTAATTTCCAGTTTGCCAGCAACGCAAAAGTCTATGCCAGTTACAGCAATATCTTTGAGCCTCAGTCTGACTTCAATGAACAGTTAAAACCGCTGGGCGCCGCGCAGGGCAAGAGTTACGAGTTGGGCGTAAAGACTCAGTGGTTTGATCAACGCTTACTCGCCTCTATCGCCGCCTTCAAGGCTGACCAGGATAACTATGCTGAGTACGCAGGATTTGACGCTGCCGCAGGCGTTAGTTACTCCAAAGGAATCTCCGTCGTGTCCGAAGGATTTGAGCTAGAAGCGTCTGGCCAAGTGAACGACAGCTGGCACTTGCTGGCTGGTTTTACCAAGGTGGATCTCGACGATGGCCACGGCAAAGAAGTGCGCACCTTTGTACCGGGGCAAACGTTCAACCTAGGCACTCGCTACCAGCTGACCCCAGCGTTGGAAATAGGTGGTAGTTGGCGCTGGCAAGACGATATACGCCAAGGTGACATCAAGCAGGAAGCCTATTCAGTGATGGCGGCCTACGTCAGTTACACCATGAACCAGCATGTAAAACTGGCCCTCAACATCAACAACCTCACCGATGAAAAATATCTCGCCAGCCTTTATTGGTCGCAATCTTTTTACGGTGCGCCGCGCAATGCCAGCGCTAGTGTGAAAGTTACTTTTTAATTTCCTCAAAAAAGCAGCGGGCCGGTTCCGCTGTGTTATTTATCAGAGAATCTTATGTTTACTACCAAAATACCTCCCGCTAGAACACGCCTCTTTTTGGCCTTTGCAACACTATTCTCAGCTCCGATATTGGCGCAAACATCGGAAATAACGTCACCGGAAGAAGTCGTGGTATTTGGCCGCGTTCAGGCTGAAGAAAACCTGCATGTTCCGCAAACGGTTGACGTCATCGACGAGCAATTGCTGGAAAACTTGGGCGCGAGTTCAGTGGGCGATGCGCTGCGTTTTATCCCCGGTGCCTCGCGCGATGGTTCATCACTGGATGCGTTCGGCGATACCTATTTAATGCACGGTTTTTATTCATCGCAAACCGTTAATGGTATTGGCGTGAACCGCCTAAATAGCGCGCGCGACAGCGTAAATATTGAGCGCATTGAAGTACTAAAAGGGCCAGCCTCGGTACTTTATGGTCAATTGCAACCTGGGGCAGTAATCAACCTAGTGACCAAACAGCCGCAGCGAGAAAGAAATGTGAGCGCAAGCATAGAGGGCGCGCAGCATAACCAATACCGTGCAACAGCCGATGCAACCGGTGCGCTCACAGCGGATGAAAATTTGCGTGGTCGCATTACCGCTGCCTATGAAAACAAAGATTCATTCGTAGACTTCTGGCACAAAGACCACCACTTCGTATCCATAGCACTGGCATACGATCTTAGTGAGCGCACCACCATTAACTTGGACGCCTTCAATACCAAAACCCATTGGGACGGCTTCTACAACGGAATGGCCGCCGAAGGTACAGTATTGCCCAACCCCAACGGAAAAATTCCGAAGGCGCGCAGCATCGTTGATGCAAGCTGGGATGGCATAGATCGCGCTAACACCGAAGTTACCCTCAAGCTGAGCCACCAATTTTCGGATCAGCTCGCTTATCGCGGTGTACTCTCTATGACTCGGGAGCGCGCCTCTGGTGAGGAACTTTTCGGTGTGCTCGGCTGGGAAGACGATGCCAAACGCAATCTCACGCGCGCGCTTTTGGATTCACATGTTGAAGGTGATTCCTACTTAATTTACAACGATATAAGCGCGTCTTTTACAACCGGGAAACTCTCACATGAAGTGGTCGCGGGCGCTGATTTCACCCGATCACAACGCGAGAACGAGAACGACATTAGCCTAACTACAAGCCTCGATCTATTCACGCCTAGTTACCAACCTACGACTAAACCAGAAGCATTTTATGTCGCTGACCTTAGTGGCGTTACGCAAGAGGACAACGATACTTACGGTGCGTTTTTGCAAGACCGCATTGCGCTAACCGACAAGTTACGCGTAATTCTGGGTGCCCGTTA
>JAYWHF010000380.1:0-3225 GCA_043777855.1 Gammaproteobacteria bacterium
ACCGTGAGTGTCGAAGTTCGCAAAACACGCACCTATGTTAAACGTGAAGACGACGCTGCGGCAGAAACCGCTACGGCAGAGCATCAAGACGCCGAGATAGTTATAGCGAGCTTCTCCTCCAAGTCAGAACCAATCAGCGACGCGTTACTGAGCTCACCTAGCGAACAAGGTGCGGCGCCGTCACATCGCGTTTCATTTGCAGATGGGGCTGAAGAAAAGCGGCGCTCCGCCATAGAGCGACGTCAAGCAGAAGAATCACAGCTGAAACTGGATCAACAGGTACGTGAGGAGGCTAGACGCCAACCTGCAGCACCTGCACATACCTTAAAGCGACCGGATGTCAGTCGCACCGACACAAAACCGGCCCCAACCAAAGAAACGGCCAACGCTCCCCGCCCGCCCAGCAGGCCAAAACCAGCGGCAGTTGCAGCCCCCTCGGAAATTGATGTTAAAGGGCACGGCCATGGCCACAAGAAAAGCCATAAGCGGGATGACGATTCCGACTCTGGTGATGACGCACGCGGCAAACGCGGCGCGGGAAAAGCAGCCAAGAAAGGTGCTCCCGGTTCCAAGAAAGCACCCAAAATTGATTTATTAGACTTCGTTGCAGAAGACGGCGAGGACACCGATGTATTGGCGCGTCGAAGCCACTTGCGTGCGCACCACAAAAAGACCAATAAACACGCGTTCAAGAAGCCAACCACAAAAATCGTGCATCAAGTTGATGTGCCTGAAACGATCGTTGTTTCCGAACTGGCTCAGCGCCTGACAGTTAAGGTTGGCGAGATCATCAAGCGCCTCATGAAGATGGGCGTAATGGCGTCAATGAACGAAGCCATCGATCAAGATACGGCGGTACTGCTGGTTGAAGAGATGGGCCATGAAGCTAATTTGGTTCACGTGGACGCTATCGAGCACGCGCTCGAAAAAGCCCTCGAAACCGAAGGTGACTTGGTGCAACGCGCGCCGGTCGTGA
Source organism: Gammaproteobacteria bacterium (assembly GCA_043777855.1). Taxonomy (GTDB): domain Bacteria; phylum Pseudomonadota; class Gammaproteobacteria; order Pseudomonadales; family Cellvibrionaceae; genus Cellvibrio. The sequence goes on from JAYWHF010000380.1 coordinate 977, forward strand.
CGGTTATGGATCACGTCGATCACGGTAAAACATCGCTGCTCGACTATATTCGTGAAGCCAAGGTTGCCGCTGGGGAAGCCGGTGGAATCACGCAACACATAGGTGCTTACAAAGTTAAGACCAGCCGTGGCGAGATCACCTTCTTGGATACTCCCGGTCACGCCGCGTTTACCGCCATGCGGGCCCGTGGCGCTCAATGTACTGACGTTGTTATTCTCGTAGTAGCGGCGGATGACGGTGTAATGCCGCAAACGGAAGAAGCGATCTTGCATGCTCGTGCCGCCAACGTACCTATCGTGGTTGCCATTAATAAATGTGACAAGCCAAGTGCGGACATTGATCGCGTTAAAAACGAGTTGGTCGTCAAGGGCGTTATTCCAGAAAACTATGGTGGCGACACCCAGTTTATCGAGGTCTCTGCCCATACCGGTCAAGGTATTGATCAGTTGTTGGAAGCAATATCGCTGCAGGCAGAAGTGCTTGAACTCCACGCCGTCACCAACGCTGCCGCAAAAGGTGTAGTCATCGAATCAAGGCTAGATAAAGGGCGCGGCGTAGTCGCCACACTTCTAATTCAGCAAGGCACCTTGCGTCAGGGCGATCTTATTCTGGCCGGACAAAGCTATGGTCGTGTGCGCTCTATGAGCGATGAGCGTGGCGCCATTGTTAAAGAAGCTGGCCCCTCTACCCCTGTGGAGATTCTGGGCTTGGATACAGCGCCCAGCGCTGGCGATGACTTTGTGGTGATGACCGATGAGCGTAAAGCCCGTGAAGTCGCACAATTCCGCGCCGAAAAAGAGCGTCAAGAGAAGCTCTCTCGTCATACTGCTGCGAAGCTGGAAAATATGTTTGCGGGCATGGACGCGGGCCAGAAGAAAATTCTAACCGTGGTAGTGAAAGCTGACGTACGCGGGTCCCTCGAGGCGATCCAGTCCTCGTTAGCCGAAATTGGCAACGAAGAAGTCCAAGTCAATGTAATTTCGTCCGGCGTTGGTGGCATCACCGAAAGCGACGTTAACCTCGCAATCACCACGGGTGCGATTGTCGTGGGCTTCAATGTCCGTGCCGACTCCACCACTCGTCGTATGGCCGAAGCTGAAGGCGTGGACATTCGTTACTACAGCATCATTTACCAATTGCTGGACGAAATCAAAGCGGCGCTGAGCGGAATGCTTGACCCTGAGCGCATCGAAACGATTGTCGGTATCGCTAACGTCCGCGAAGTGTTTACATCACCAAAATTTGGTCAGGTTGCGGGCTGTATGGTTGTTGAAGGTACTGTTTATCGCAGCAAGCCGATCCGCGTATTACGTGACAACGTTGTGATATTCCAAGGTGAATTGGAGTCTTTGCGGCGATTTAAAGACGATGTGAACGATGTGCGAAATGGGGTCGAGTGCGGCATTGGCGTTAAAAATTACGACGTGAAAGTTGGCGATCAAATTGAAGTTTACGAAGTTAAAGAGGTCGCACGTAAGCTTTAACGCTTACGTAACCCCCAGCGCCCCGACATCTCGCGATGTTCGGGGTTTTGTTATTTATAAGAGCACCGTTCGCGGCGCCTTGCAATGATCCTTATCGTGTTTTAGGTCAGCTTCACGGTGCAGGTTTAAAGAGGTTAATGGCGAATGCCAAGAGAATTTACTCGGTCGGATCGTGTATCTAACGCTATACAACGTTTGCTCGGCCAGATTATCCCAAGAGAAGTGCGAGACCCGCGAATAGGCATGGTCAATATTAATGCGGTAACCGTTACGCGCGACATGGCCTACGCCAAAGTCTACGTTACTTTTGTCGGCGCCGAGACTGAAGCCGAAAGTCTAGCGGCAGCCTCGGTACTGAACAAAGCATCAGGGTTTTTGCGCACGTTTATTGCCAAAGAGCTCATCATGCGGACCGTGCCCAAATTGCAGTTTATCTACGACAAAACGGCCATTCGCGGGCAAGAACTAACCCATTTAATTAATCGCGCGCTTGCTGAAGACAGCCAACATCCACATGACGATGAAAACACGCCTGATGAAGCTGACACTTTGGAGGGTAAATCAGACGGTAAACCAGACGGGAATGAAGCTTAATGGCGCGCCGGAAAGGTCGCCCGGTTGATGGTGTATTGCTACTGCACAAACCTGCTGGCATGACGTCGAATCACGCCCTGCAGCGCGCAAAGCGTCTATTTTTTGTCGAAAAAGCCGGTCACACGGGGGCCTTAGATCCGCTGGCAACGGGGGTTTTGCCGCTCTGTTTTG
>JAYWHF010000381.1:0-24625 GCA_043777855.1 Gammaproteobacteria bacterium
ACCTGCTGTAACAAATTTTTTGCCAGTGGATCTTTGTGCAAACTGCCATAAGCATTTTTAGCCGAATCAAAACCAACCAATTTGCCGCTTTCCGACAAAAAAGTATTGTAAGCGGCAACAAAGTCACGAATGGATTTCTCGGACACCGCCTTATCTTCCGCGATACCCACGTTCACCGTTTCTGACCCTGAGCTATTAAACAAATCAAACTCCAAGCCTTCGATAACATCGGTCAAGTGATTAGAAGAACGCGTAATTTGAACGCCATTAACGCGCACGACAGAATCTTTGCCTTCTTGCACTTGGGTAAGGTTTTTCGTGGTGTTATTGACGTTAAAGCTGGCTAATCCTGGCGCGCCAGATTCACTAGCTGTAATTTCAACTTCGTTTGATGCACCTGAAGGCCCGGTGATTACCAAATTAAAAACACCGGCGTTACTCACGATACTGGCCTTAATGCCCAAGCCGGATTTGTTAATCGTGTCGCGCAAACCCGTGAGGGAATTATTACTGTCGTCGATCGTAATGGTACCGCCGGTTTTAGTCGCATCTACCGTAAACGCATTCAACACGAGTGAGTCTGGGGGGACAGCCTCATTGCTCCAAGTGCCAAAGCGTATTGCTAAAGTACCCTTACCGATGGCGGCTGTCTGTGAAGTCAAATTTCCCGAACGTAGAGATTGCGCTTTAGCGATCGTATCAACTTGAATGCTGTAATCACCGGCAATAGCTTTAGCGTCTAATTTGGTGATTCCTAACAAGGTTGTGGTGGGAACAGATACAGACTTTGCGTTAAAGGTATCTTCATTGCCCAACACCGAGGCTGCAGTTTCCAGTTTGGAAAATGAGCTGCGTAGCAAGCCGAAATCGGAAATCTGGGTGTCCAACAAGGTCTTTTTGGTGGTGAGCCGGTTGGTATCAACCTGCTTACTGACGGTGACTAGCGTATCGACCAACGCAGAAGTATCAATACCTGAACCCGAACCCAGGGCTGAAATGATTTTGCCGCCCGTACCTGCTGTTGTAGCACTTGAAATTGTTTCCACAGTGATGCCTCAATAAATAGTGGTGCTGCGATAAAAAGGGTACTTCGATAAATCAGGACTGTCTATTTTTAAGAAACTGTATTTTTAACAAACTGTATTTTTAAGAAACCGTACTTTAAAAAACAATGTTTTTAAGGAATTTCGCATTAAGCTTAACGGCCCATATTGAATAAACTTTAGCCTACTTTGCCGCCCTTGCCGAATAATAAGCGATCACAATAGGCCACTAACAAAATAGCAGCACAGACCATACCAATCCCTCCATAAGAAAACCGATTAAACGGTACAAGAGCCCAAATTAGCTCGCGCGGAAAACGCTTCCAAACGCGGTGCTTCAAACACACGGCAAACCTCAACGCTAACCCGTTAATGCTAACCCCTCAATGCTATTCCCTTAATGCTATCTCGTTAATGGTATTATGGCCGCCGCCTACCGCCGCACAAGATTCACTATGTTTGATATCGCCGCATTAAAAAAATTAAACCCATTCATTAGTCTTATTTTGTTTACCGTCGCCGCCTATGCGGTGCATCACCAGATTGCCAACTACGGTTGGCAAAGCGTGATTACCGACTTGCTAAATTGCCCTACGGCGACCCTGATGCAAATGCTGGTGATGGGGTTTTTCGGCTATGTAACACTCAGCCTCTGCGAATGGATCGCCATTAAATTTGCTCAAGAAAAACTCGACTATAAATACATTTTATTTGGCTCCTTTGTGAGCAATGCAATCAGCCACAATGTAGGTTCATCATTGATATCTGGCGGCAGCATTCGCTACCGCTTTTACAGCAGCTGGGGTTTAAGTAACGGCGCCATCGCCAAAATTACCGCATTTGGCACTATTAGTTATTTTTTAAGCGCGTTTACGCTGCTGATTATTGCAACCTTGGTATCGGGAAAGACACTGTCCCTCAGCGCCTTGTTAGCTGACGGACCCTTAAAAATATTACTGATTGCAGGTACTTTTTTGGTGGCCGGTTGGTTGGTACTCAGCGGGTTCAACAAACGTCATTTTCAGATTGGTAGCGTTAAAATATCACCACCCACACTCACCATCGCGCTGCAGCAAATTGCGGTGGGCACTCTAGATTTGGCCATAGCCGCGATTGTTTTGTACATCCCCCTACTCAATATTACCGATATTAGTTTCAGCGAATTTTTAATTTACTACCTAGTCGCGCAGCTTATCGGGCTTGTTAGTCAGGTGCCGGGTGGCATTGGGGTTTTCGAAAGTAGTTTTATGCTCCTTGCCGGCAGCAAATTTCCCGCAGAAAAATTACTGGCTGCGCTGATTATCTACCGCATTATGTACTACATATTGCCGCTGCTAGTTGCTGGCCTGCTGATAGCCATGTATGAAACCAAATGCCACAGGTATTTCGAAAAATTAAAACTTCACTACGCGTTAAAATTATTGCGGCTCGCAACGCCACAAATATTTTCGGTTTTGCTATTGATTGGCGGCGGCATACTCTTGGTTTCTGGCGCCACACCCAGTATTCAAACGCGGTTGCAATGGTTGGAATATTTTGTTCCTTTACCCTTGATTGAGTTTTCTCATCTCGTCAGCAGCTTAGTGGGCCTTGGCATGATCTTTCTCTCTCGAGCCGTAAGAATTAAATTAGATTCCGCCTATTTCGCAACAGTTTTATTGCTCTGCGTGGGCATGGTAGCTTCGCTGGCCAAAGGGTGGGACTTCGAAGAAGCCAGCGTTCTCGGCTTAATGCTGGTTGCATTTATTCCCACGAGAAAACACTTTTATCGAAAATCTGCGCTCATTAAATTGGATATTCCTTTTGAACAGTTTGTTATAGGTGGAGCTATTATTGGCACCTCGATTTGGCTCGGATTTTTTTCTTACAAGAATATTGCCTACTCCAACGAACTCTGGTGGCAAGTGACCCTGGATGGCGATGCACCGCGCTTTTTACGCTCTTTGTTTGCTATTTCCGTGGTTGGGGGCGGATTGTTAATTTATCGGCTTATGAGTAAAACTTACTCTGATTTAACGCTGCCGACCAAACAAGAATTGGATTTAGCCACTGACATAGTTCACAACTCTAACGCTACACATAATCATTTAGTGCTAACGGGCGATAAATATATTTTATGGAGCAAAAGCCGGAAGAGTTTTTTGATGTACGGCGTTACCAACAAATTCTGGATCGCCATGAGTGACCCTGTGGGTGACCCATCAGAATTCGAAGCCCTAGCATGGGATTTTCGAGAAGCTGCCGACAAGGTTGCCGCACAGGTTGCTTTTTACGAAATAGGTATTGAACACATTCCTCTTTATCTTGATCTTGGCTTAAGCCTTATTAAGTTAGGTCAATTAGCGTTAATACCGCTGGAATCATTTGGGCTTGAAGGTAAAAAGCGGCAAAATCTTCGCAGCGCTATTAACAAATACCAGCGTGAAGGTTTTATCTTTGAAATTGTGTATGCCCCCAAGGTTGACTCTGTACTGCCCGAACTAAAAACAATTTCAGATCAATGGTTGCAGGAAAAAAACGCCAAGGAAAAGCGCTTTTCACTGGGTTTTTTTGATGAAGAATATTTGCGTCATTGTGATATTGCCGTAGTCAAAAAAGACGGTAAAATTTTTGCTTTCTGCAACATCTGGGCGCTCAATAATAAACGTGAAATATCTATTGATTTGATGCGCTATCTACCCGGAACACCTAATGGCATCATGGAATTTTTAAACATCAGCCTAATTCTTTGGGCTAAAGAACAAGGTATTCACTACTTCAGTTTAGGCATGGCTCCACTGTCTGGCTTGGAAAATCACACGCTTGCACCGCTATGGCATAAAATAGGCAATACTATTTTTCGCATTGGTGGTGACTTTTATAATTTTGAAGGGGTTTATTTTTACAAAGATAAATTTAATCCAGAGTGGCAACCTATCTATTTAGCAGCTCCACCAGGCTTACAAACGGCTAAAGCATTGCTCGCTGTAACTACGCTAATTTCTGGCGGAGTAAAAGGTATTTTTTCAAAATAAAATACTTAAACACCTAACTTAAATCATATCAATAGCTCTAACCAACCATGAAATCAATTTCAAAAAAAACATTCTTAACCCTTACTCTAGCTATTTTTACAGTCACCCCTATAGTGATTTATATAGCGTATAACTTTTCACAAAAAAACTATTTTCATGCCGCCGCCAAAAATGAAGATAAGCTTGTAAATGAAAAAATTATTGTGGAGGGGAACCAATATATCACTGCGTTTCATCATGCCAAACCTGAAAAGGGTTTGGTGATTTATATTAGCGACGCTAGCTCGCCGAATACAACGCAAGATTACGCTAAAAAAATAGCTGGCCTCAGTTACCTTGTCGCCAATATTAACGCGGCTTCTTTACTGACGTTGCCAAGCACTAACAACGAACACTGCGTGAATATCGCTGAGCAACTGATTAACATCACACAACAACTGCAAAAAAAATACTCCATAAGCGAAGACATACTGCCCATTTTAGTTGGCAATGCTGAAGGTGCAGTGCTGGTGTATGCTGCACTCGCACAAGCCAAAAAAAATAGTTTTCATGCCGGCATTAGTATTAATTTTCAGCCCTCTCTTGATACGATGACTGATACAGCTATGCCACTTTGCGCAGTCAATAATTTTACCAGCACGCCTACAACACCTATTCGTTTTCTGCCAGCAAAACATGTTTCTGCTAATTGGTATATTTTTCAACATCATGAGATAACAAAAAATACGGCTAACAATGATTTTTTTGCGAAAAATACCAGCGCCAAATTAACCCTAGCAGATAGTGCTGAGGTAGACCCTTTAACCGGCGCCATTCAAATACTGCAATGGCTAGACCCACGTTTAGCCGATCAAATATCATCAAACAACAGTGACAGTGATTTACCTTTAATTGAGGTGGAAGAAAATTCAAACCCGCACATCAAACTACCGATGAATCAACAAACAACCATGGCCGTTTTATTAACCGGTGATGGTGGCTGGGCAGAAATTGATAAACATATTGCAAAAATTCTTGCTGAGAAAGGCATACCTACCGTCGCCGTAGATTCATTGAGTTACTTTTGGCGTGCACGAACGCCCGAAGAAACAGCTAATGATATTGATCATGTTATTCATCAATACCGTAATAAATGGCAAAAAGAAAAAGTACTTTTAATTGGCTATTCATTTGGCGCAGATGTATTACCCTTTATTGCCAACAAACTTACCGAAACACATAAAAAAAATATTGCGCTTGTAGCGTTATTGGGGATAAGTAAAACAGCAGCTTTTGAGTTTCGTTTATCCAGCTGGATGAATGCCGACAAAAGTGAAACTCGGTTGCCACTCATGCCGGAACTGACCAAGCTAAAATGGGCCAATAGTATTTGTATTTATGGTGTGAAAGATAAGGAAACAATCTGCCCTAAAACAGCAAGTGTGGGTGTGAAGGTAATAAGTATGGCGGGCGACCATCATTTTGATGAAAAATATGATTTATTAGTTCAGCATATTATTGAAAATATTCAGTAACGCCATTCTGTAGGTCGGGTTTCAACCCGAAAAAAAACCATTAAATCACACCGCTGTCGGGTTAAAACCCGGCCTACAAAAACTTATTAAATTGTCGGGTTAAAACCCGATCCACAAAAAACCCGCTGACCTTCATCAGCGGGTTTTTTGTGGGATTCCTTGTTCATTATTATTTTAAAATTATTAAATTATCTTAACAGTGAAAGTACTTGCTGCGGTCTTGCATTTGCCTGTTGCAGCATCGCAGTAGCCGCTTGTTGCAACACAGACGAGCGACTTAATGCAGCAGTTTCCAACGCAAAGTCAGAATCAACAATTCGCGAGCGAGCTTGCGAGGTTTTTTCCGACACGTTTGACAAATTATTTACCGTGAATTCCAAACGGTTATTGACTGCACCCAAACTTGCACGCGTAGAACTCACCTGATCGATAGCTTTATCAATAATAGAGATAGATTTTTGTGCGCCCTCAACCGTTGAAATATCAATACTGGTTACTGAGCCACTGCCCTCGGCGGCATTGCGTTCTTGCAAACCAATTTGCGTTGCCACAGTAGCAGCAACGGCTCCATCACCGTATTTAATAGAAATTTCTTCGCCGGTTACAGAGCGCAAACCAAGGTTGCTCGTACCAGTACCCGCAAAAGCAACAACCCCTGTTTCAGCCGATTGTTCATTTAATTTCTTAATCAATTCAGGCAAATTGAGCACAGCGGTAGCGCCGGGTAAAGTAATAGTATCAATTTCCACACCATTAATAATGAGATCACCCTTGTTCAAGGTACTTGCGGCGGCGCCGACAGTTGCACCCTGTAAATTTAAATTATCGTCTTGCATATCAATGCCCAAGGCGAGAATTTCAGCAGCTGTTATAGTGCCCGCTTCAATTTTAACCCCGCGCTTGTCGGCACTAGTATCAGTGAACACGACTGAGTAATTGACCGCCCCATCTGTTAAACCAGACGCCACATTATTAGTAGAAGAATCAGTAACAGTAATTGATAAAGCACCTTCACGATGGAGAATAAGTTTGCCGGTGTCATTTAGACTAGCTTCAATACTGGTTTCAGCATTAATCTTAGTTACCAGTTCTTTTAAGCTATTGGTACCCGTCAAAACATAGGATTGGGTCAACCCGTCACCATCAACAACGGCTAGTGTTAAGCTACTGGTACCTGCCACCAATATCCCATTACCCGTGTTGTCCGCGCTTACTTCAACCATCGCGGAAGCGACGGCACCCTTGCCATCCAAACTTGCATTAACCAACGCCAAGGTATTATTCAATGTTGTGCCTGTTGTTAACGCACCAATACTCGTGTCATTAACAATCAAGTCACCCGCCGTCAGTAAATTTAACGCGGCTATTCCGCCAGTGACTGGTTCGCCAACAATATCCCCTGATGTGCCGCCTAACGAAGAAGTGCTAAATGAGCCAACACTCACTTCAATAATTTGATTCGCCTCAGTACCTACTTGCAAACTAGTGTTGCCTAAGGATCCATCCAAAAGGGTTTGACCGTTGAAGGATGTTGTATCGGCAATACGATCCAATTCTAATTTAAGCTGCTGGGTCTCCGCATTCAATTGACTGCGGTCTGCATCTGAGTAAATTCCGTTGGCAGACTGTATGGATAATTCGCGCATACGTTGCAAAATATTTGTCACTTCTTGCAACGCGCCCTCAGCGGTTTGTACTAAAGAAACACCATCGTTGGCGTTTCGCATGGCTTGATCTAAGCCGCGAATTTGCGAAGTCATGCGATTAGAAATAGCGAGCCCAGCGGCATCATCTTTCGCTGAATTAATGCGCTGACCCGATGACAAACGCTCTGTAGCGCGATCTAACGCGGTGCCCGAGTTCATCAATTGACGTTGCGAATTCAAAGAGGCGACGTTAGTGTTAATAATTAAAGACATAATAAATCTCCTAATGATTTTTCTTGTCACAGGCTTCGTTAGCCGTTACCAGTTTGCGTTGCCATGAACCGTCGATTGATGAAGTTCGACAACTTCTATTTTAAATTCAGCGCCATTTGCAAACCTGGCGCACGCTAAAAGCTGATGGCGAGACCTGCGTGAAACCAACCACGGTGAATAAGCTAAGGGCTTAAAACTGCCGCCGACTCATTTCAGTACAGACTGCCTAATGTGACTTTTGCACAGAGCATGCCAAAAAAAATCTGTGGCGAAATTTTGAAACAAGAAAAATAGCGATTACGAATGACAAAAAGAATTAAGCCGCGCTTTCATGGCAAGAATTAGGCGTTGCAGCGCTGACTATTTGACAAATGGAGGCTAGATGTTGGCGCGAGAAAGCAATGCATTACGAAGGGATTTTGACTCGGAATTTTTTCTTACACGTCAGGAATTTCTTCCAAAAAAAAGAGCACCCCGTGATGCTCTTCAATAAAAAACACTGCTAAAACAAGTCATTAAGGACAGATACTAGGTTCAGGCTTGAGCATTAAAAAAGTGAATGGGCTCATTTCTATCCAAATTTTGTGCAAGCTTTAAAAATATTTGATCAGGTATCTGACGAATCACTTCTTGTGTTGCCCGATCTAACACTTTAACCACTGTTTCACCGGAGCTTGCATCATAACTAAAGTGTAAATCGCGTTGCGTTGATTGAATATATTCATTCATTTGCGCTACAGCCGCTTGTACATGTGCGTCCACGGCTTGACGATCGGCAACTTCTGCAGGTTTAACGCTTGCCGTTTTAGCGGCAGGCGGCAACTCACTGCCGGTTATTTGACTCACATCCTTTGCGGACAAAGAAGAAGCGGGCAAAGAAGCTGGCAAAGAAGAAACCGGAAGAGGTTTAACCTGCACCGGTGCCGCCGCTACTTTGATTAGATTGTTCATAATACTTACTCCTCAAAAGAAGCTCCCGCTGGAATTACTTCCAGCGGGTTGTTCGGTTTTACCTTAACAATGACAACACTTGTTGTGGCCGAGCATTCGATTGTGCCAACATCGCCTGAGCCGCTTGTTGCAATACTTGTGAACGGCTAAGGCTTGCAGTTTCAACCGCGAAGTCTGCATCCATAATACGTGACCGTGCCGAACTGGTTTTTTCAGAAACATTGGTTAAGTTAGACACTGTGAAGTCGAGGCGGTTGTTAATCGCACCCAAATCCGCACGTTGTGTACTCACCTGGTCGATAGCTTTATCGATAATGGCCAGTGACTTTTGTGCGCCCGCCAAGGTAGAAATATCCACACTGTTTACTGAACCTTGGCCTTCTGAAGAATTACGCTCTTTTAAGCCAAATTGCCCTAACACAGTTGCAGCAGTTGCATTGGCACCGTATTTAATCGAAATTTCTTCACCTGAAACAGAACGCAAGGCAAAACCAGAGGTTTCTGTACCCACGAAAGCCACAACACCCGTTTCAGCCGATTGTTCATTTAACTTTTCAATGATTTCTGTCACATCGGTCGCAGCCGTACCGGTTAAGGTTATCGCCTTTATGTCTACGCCATTAATGATCAAATCACCTTTAAGCGTTGTACCTGCAGCACCCGCAACCGTAGCCCCTTGCATATTTTTGTTATCGTCCATCGCGTTTAAGCCTAAAGCAGCATCCAAGGCGGCAGAACCTGAACCACCGCGTTCAATTTTTACGCCTGTTTGCTCAGCGCTCGTATCGGTAAATACCATCCTCATGTTAAAGGTGCCATCGGTAATACCAGTAGCACCATCGGCTGGGCTAGTAGACGTGTCCGTGGTTACTATGGAGACTGCATTTTCAGCGCTAAGCACTAAGCGCCCGTTTTCATTAATTTTTGCTTGTACGCCAGACTCCGCATTAATTCTTTCCACCAACTCAGCGAGATTTGTAGTGCCAGTGATAACGGTTGTTTGCGTTGTGTTATCAGCCTTAAGCAATGCAATGGTAAGCTGACTTGTACCGGTAACCAATACACCACTTCCCGTGGTGGTTGCTTTAGCTTCAACCATCGTTGAAACCGTAGCACCCTTACCATCCAGATCTGCATTAATAGAACTTAATTTTTGTTCAAGCCGTGTACCTGCAGTAGCATCCGCCAGAGTACGAATAGCCACATCATTAATGGTCCAGGTAGCTGCAACCATTGCCGTTAACGATGCCAACCCACCAGTGGCTGCAGCACCTACGATATCTGCCGCACTGCCACCCATGGAACCGGTTTTAAAATTACCGACTTTCAAATCCATGGTTTGACCCGCTTGAATACCCACTTGTAATTTAGTGTTACCCAATGAACCATCCAATAAGTTTTTACCATTAAAAGAAGTGGTGCTTGCGATACGATCAAGTTCTGCTTTTAGTTGTTTAGATTCAGCGTTAAGCGTGCTGCGGTCCGCATCCGAATAAATTCCGTTTGATGATTGCACCGCTAGCTCACGCATACGTTGCAAAATGTTAGTAGATTCTTGCAATGCGCCTTCAGCGGTTTGAATGAGCGACACACCATCATTCGCATTACGTACTGCTTGATCAAGGCCACGTACTTGAGATGTCATACGGTTGGCAATCGCCAAACCTGCCGCATCGTCTTTTGCAGAGTTAACGCGTTGGCCTGAGGATAAACGTTCTGTTGCACGGTCAAGAGCCATGCCTGAACCGCCCAACTGACGTTGAGCATTAAGTGAAGCGATGTTTGTATTAATGACTAATGACATGATGTATCTCCAAGTGTTTATTCTAACTACAGGAACAGTGCTGTAGTGAGTGGGTTGATGAAGCCTGAACAAAGCACTATCAGCACTTCTGTAAAGGTTATCGTCCACGGGGATAAGAGCTTGAGGAGATATTTGCTAAAAACTTAAATCATTTGTAGCGGCATTTTGATTTTTGTATTGCAGAAAGGAATAAGCATACCCATTAAAAATGTAAACAGCCACGTTATCGCCGGTAGGCATCTAAAGCTTTGTCTGCTTGCATAAATTGACGTAATTCTGACGCGACTTCGCTATGCACTTTATCGGCATGCTGATCCAGTTGTTGGTTACAATCTTGAATTCTTACAATTAAGGCCTGAGCATCGGCTGCCAAGTTTGCATCCTTTAGTACTGAAAGATAATGCGCATCCATCACTAAACACACTTTTTTCTGGTAATCCGTAAATGCTTCTTGCTGTTCTTCCCAACCTTCGGCTTGTACGCGTTGCATCAAATCGTTTGCGGCGGCCAACAATTGTTGTAGCGGCTGTAAAATATTTTCGGTGTTCATGATAATTTTTCTCACGGCTTTTTGGCCAAGACAGGCTAACTCTTCTAGCCAACACTATAAATATTTAAATAAACTGAGATCGCTAATTTTCACAAAGCTTTGTTGCGCAGCGCTGAGTACCATGGTTTGCATTTGCAGCCGTGTAGAAGCTTCAGCGTAATCTAAATCTTGTAACTGTAACAGTACCGATTTTCCATAGACTTCTGTATCGACATGCAAATCCTTGGTGCTATCGAGCATATTTTGTCGAGCACCCACTTCACCGAGAACCGTGCTGGTGTTAACTATCGCATTACCGAAATTGGTAAGGGTTTTTGCAACAATTTTAGCAAACTCCGCTTTACTCGCCGACGTATTTTTTACCGCTTTCATCGCCTCACTAAAGCGTGACACTGAAGTTAACAAGCCTTGTTTGTTAGTGGACTCCACGAAAAAACTGTCGCCAGGCGCTGTAAGAGTTGCCGACGACGGTGTTCCGAAAATTGCAAATTTAACGCCATTCAGTTGAATATCCTGCCCCGCCACATACAACTGATTCGCGGCCAGAATTTTCCCAGAGGATCGCTCGGTAATCGTGTAATTACTGGCCGCTGGTAAGACAGCAGAATTTTGATTAAAGGTTATCTGCATATCCTGCGGATAAAAGCTGTCATAGGCAACCTGATCAACAACCTCGCCCACACTGATAATTGCTGCAGGTAATGATGTGTTGGTTGGGCTAGACGATGTATTAAACGTGTTGTGGCTACTCGGAATATCCATAAATACCCGCTTGCCCGAATCGGTTACAGGAACCGTTACCGTTGCAGACGCCTGCAGCCTTAGTTGCCCTTCATCACCACGATAGGAATAATTGCCGCCACCCTCATTTACAAAAGGCACTGTTTCACTTTGATAGCCCGCAAAAATATATTGGCCTGAAGCATTACGCGTGTTTTGTAAGTTGACTAACTCTTCGAGTCGGCTGTCAACCTCGGCGGCCAGGGCCTTATAATCCGCTTCGGTGTAAACCGAAATATTACCCGCCGCTACCGCAAGCTCACGCAAACGCTGAACAATACTATCAACTGACTGCAATGCCGTTTCTTCTAAATTTAAACTGTTATTCGCGGCATCAATATTTTTTTTGAATTGCTCGGTGCGCGATAATTCTTGGTTGATCGATAGAATACTGGTTGCAGCCACAGGGTCGTCTGCCGGTGAAAGTACTCGCTTACCGGACGATAGTTGCTCATGCGTTTTTTCTACCGCAACTTGCGCATCACGCATGCCGATATCGGCAATGCTATATATTTGAGAAGTAGAAATACGCATGACATTTCTCCAAAATTAAAACACTAACGAGCGTCTAACCCAATGAGTTTACTAAAGTATCAAACAAATCTTTAGCCACTGAAATAACGCGAGCATTCGCCGTATACATTTGTTGAAACAAAATAAGATTCGCGGCTTCCTCGTCAAGGTTTACACCGGATACGCCATCCCGCATCGCCGTGGTTTGCTCCAAGAGACTTTTACTGGCTTCCGTATTCACCTTAGACAAATTACTTTTGGTAGCTACTTCTTCCACCAAACGGCCATAACCTTGACCAAAGCTCATTGAACCATTTTGCAGGGTGGCGGTTGTTTCTAAATTTGCCAGCGCCAACGCATTACGGTTATCGTTTTTCGAATTGGTATTAAAATTTACCGTAAACACATCGCCCGTTTTCGGTTGGCCAGAAATATTTACCTGATAACCTAAATAGGCACTGCGTGCAAAATTCAACACAGTGGAATCACCTAAGAGCTGGCTGACCCCCGGCGTTGTGTTCAACACCATGCCATTCGCTAAGGTAATATCAATTTTTCCACCGACGGTTGTTGCACTCTGTTCGTTCAAGCCGCTGTTCACACCATTCAATACAACATTCGGATTGCCAGAACCATCATTGACGCTGATGCTATTGGCCGACGCATTAGTCGCGTTAAGACGAATATCTACATTCACACCCGATGCTGCAACAAGGTTTAATTCAGGCGCCCCCGTGATCGCATTACTGCTACTTTGCGCACGAATTCCCAAAGCTCTTAAATTTGCATTGGTGTTAATTTTTGTGGCGAGATAATCATTAAATACACTTTGACTCGCCGTCGGATTCGGCACAGACGCATCTAAAACGCCACCCGTGTAAGCCAGTAAGTCCTCACCGTTTACACTTAGTTGTAACGGTGAGGAAAAAGCGGCAGGTGTAATATTTACGTTACTGATAGTCGCTGTTGTAAATGCATGGGCACTGATACCGGGAACATTACTCAATTGCGCCGCTGTTTGTGCGGCTGATGCGTTAGTGATACTCGTCATGGATTGACTGGTTACACTTCCCGTGAGGGGGTCTGTCGTCGTGAAGGTGTATGTTTCAGCGGGATAACCGTTCGCTTGCATAGGATTTGCGGCAAACAATGTTGCCGGTGGGCGACCTACCGGCAACCCAACTATGGCACCACTACCAGAACTACGTGTTTCACCTTTATCCGTTGCAAAAATTGCATTGCTGCGATTAGGGATAAATGTTTGTTCACTCATTCGCGGCGTTAAAGGAATCGGGCGCGCGGGGTCCGTATTATCTAAAACTTCGTACGTGGTTTCAGAGGTAAAGCGAATCACTACCGGCGGCGACATTTTTCCCGCCACAGCGAAGCTGGGCAGCACATTATTACTTTCATCGACTAGGCTGAGAATTTCACCGGAACTCACTATGCCAGTGCCAATATTGCCGCTCGCGGTTGCACTACGAATAGGAACTGCAAATGCCAGATTTGCCGGTTGGCCAATGGTTGAGTGAATTTCACGAGCGGCACCGCGGGTTGGCTGTAGGGTAAAAGTATCACCACCTTGAAAAGATCCGCTTTGCAAATGCACGCTCACACCATCAAAAGTAATTTCCGTAGGATAAGCACCTGACAAAACACCTTGACCAATAATGGTGTTATCAGATTCGCGTGTCACCGTGTAGTTGGAGGTGTTCGGCACTATAGAAAAAAGGTAATCACTCGCTGTTAATTGGTTGGGATCTTCAATCGTTACGTAAATTTGGCGATCGTCAGGTAACGCATTTTTTCCATGTTGTACGCGGCTATAAATAAAATCCGAATCATTGATATCAGAAAACAAAGCCTTGCCATAGTTGCCATTTGCATCCAAACCTTGCGCTTGAAGTGTGTTAAAAGAATCACTCATAACCAGCGCGACACGCCCCAACTGATTAAGTGAGGAGGTCAAAACGTCGCCTTTAAAGTTCATCAAGCCGCTAAGTTGGCCACCGCTAATTTGATCGGTTATTTCTACAGAACCTATATTGGTTAAGAGATAAATTTTTCCACCGTCGCGAACTTCAAACTTATTGGCGCTAGCACCAATAACCAGTGGCTCACCATTGCCAACAAATACACTCAGCGCTCCGTCATCTTGTTTAACCACTTGTACCGACGCGAGTTCAGATAATTTTCGCACAGCTTCTTCACGCTGATCCAATAAGCTGTTGGGCTCCGCGCCCGCCGCACGCTGACTGGTAATGGCTATATTCAAGTTAGCAATCGATTTTGCCAATGAACTTAACTGGCCCGTTACCGTGCTAATTTCGTCGTCAATACCTTTTTCAATACTGCTTAAGCGATCATATAAATTATTAAACTGCGCACTAAGGCTCTCAGATTGAGTAACAATAAGTTGACGCGCTGGAGATGAAGAAGGATCGTTAGCACCATTTTGTAAGGCCGCAAAAAACTCTGCAAGCCACCGATCAAACCCGTATTGGAATCAGACAACAACTTATCTAATTTGCCGATGTTAGTGTTGTATTTATCCAGCTGATTAAACGTAGCAGAATCCAAACGCAATTGTGTTGTCAGAAAATCATTCACCACACGTTTAACGGACTCTACATTAACACCGTTACCTAAAAAGCCCGCACTGCCATGGGTTTGTTCAGGCCGCGTACTGAAATTAACATCCTGCCGGCTATAACCCGCGGTGTTTGCATTAGAAATATTATTGCCTGCGGTTCGCAAACCGATTTGACTCGCTTGCAAGCCCGAGATAGCACTGGAGAGAACACCGGCCATAATCTATCTCCTAACCTTTATCTATTGGCGCAAGCGAAGGAGTCACTGAATTACCGGTGAGCCCGGCTTCAACCGCCGTTAGATTTTTCGCCGCACGAATAGGTTCACTGGTTAACAAATTGGTAATTTTGTCAGCGTAATTCGGGTCAGTCGCATAACCTGCTGACTGTAACGCCTTGGCATAGTTCGCTGAATCTGTTCCCGCATCCAGCGCCTCTCGATAGCGCGGGTTGGTTTTCATCAAACTCACATAATCTGAAAAGCTCTGTAAATAATTTTCATATTGACGAAACTGTGAATGCTCTTTTTGAGCCGTGCCTTGCCTATATTCTAAAGACTGTACGCCCACACTTTTTCCGTCCCATGAACTTCCCTTTTTTATGTTAAAAATATTAAAACTATTGTTGCCTTGTTTATCGTGAATAACGTGTTTTCCCCAACCGGTTTCTAGCGCTGCTTGGGCAAGCAATACATCAACACTTATGTTTAATTCCGTGGCTGCTTTTTCAGCATAGGGTTTTACAACAGCAATAAAATCTTCCGGCGTTTGAACAATTGCATTCTTACTACCAACTGGCCTAATACTTGCGCGCGCGATTAACGCAGGCGGCTCCAGACCAGAAGAGTTACTCGATACCGGTTTAGTGAGCGTGGGAGCCCTAAGAAGCGGCAAGATGGGTGCTTCGCTTTCTTCTGACGCGGCTGTATCGTTTTTGCCGTGCATTGCTTGCATTTGTTGGTACATGCTCGTCGCCAAACCAATACCTTTGCCACTGGTGAGATTAAGCACCATCTGTTGATCTAACATCTCTTGATGAAACTTAACGTCGCCGCTCGAAAGCATATCGCCATCCGCAAAAACTTCGTTGGCATCGCGCATAGATTTCAGCATTTGTTGGACAAACATAGCTTCAAATTTTTTCGCAATTTCTTTTAATGCCTGAGGATCATTTTTTCGGCCCATGGCCTTTACCGCATTTAGCGAGTTTTGATCAAAATAATTGTCTTTCACTATCGCATCTTTTGCAGATGCCGACGCTGAAGCCATGACCACATTCGAGAATTTACTGTTATCAATCGGTAACATTTAGATCACCACCAATTCAGCTTTCAATGCACCGGATTGTTTTAAGGCTTCCAATATCGCCATTAAATCACTGGGTGATGCACCGACATTATTGACGGCGCGAACTATGTCATCAAGCGTTGCGCCAGGAGCAAACTTAAACATAGGGTTTATTTTTTCCGAGGCTTTTAGGTTACTGCTTGGCACAACAACAGTATCGCCTTGGCCGAAGGCGTTGGGTTGGCTAACCGTTAAGCTTTCTGCCACAGTCACCGTTAAACTTCCATGAGTAATTGCAACGGGAGAAACGCGTACATTTTTTCCCACCACAATAGTTCCAGTGCGTGAATTAATAATCACTTTTGCAGACTCTTCGCCAGGAGTCACCTCAAGATTTTCCAACATCGCGATAAAATCAACCCTTTGTGCAGGGTTTTGCGGTGAATCTACTACGATGGAAACAGAGTCAATAGGGCGCGCGACATCGGGGCCTAACAACGTATTGATAGATTTTGCTAACTGATTGGCGGTTGTAAAATCAGCGCGATTTAAATTGAAAACAATCGGCTGCCCGCCCGCAAAATTATTTTCCACCATGCGTTCGATAATGGCACCGCTCGGAATTCTTCCAGCGCTGGGGATATTGACTTTAATACTAGAACCATCGGCGCCTTGCGCGCCAAAACCACCCACAATTAAATTACCTTGTGCCACCGCATACACTTTTCCATCCAAACCTTTTAGCGGTGCCACGAGCAAACTACCACCGCGTAAACTTTTTGCATTGCTAATCGACAGTACCGTGACATCCAAGGTTTGCCCTGGCTTGGCAAACGCAGGCAGTTCTGCCTGAATCATCACCGCGGCGACGTTCTTCATTTGCATACGCGCACCTTCTGGCACGGCAATGCCAAACTGCTTCAACATAGAATTAAACGATTGCGTTGTAAAAGGTGACTGTGTTGTTTGATCCCCCGTACTGTCTAAACCCACAACCAAACCATAGCCTACTAATTGATTCGCACGTACACCGGCAACACTGGTTAAATCTTTAATGCGCTCGGCTTGTACATTAAATGAAAAATGCAGCAGCAAGAAAATCATTAACGAGGATGTTAGTTTCATAAGGTGCTACTCAACTGGTTGACTTTGGTAAACACACATCGATTAAAACGGCCACAAGTCGCTATTAAAAAAGCGTGACAACCAACCCATGGATTGCGAGTCTGCCAAGGTACCTTTACCACTGTAAGAAATTTTTGCATTGGCCAAACGCGTTGAAACTACGGTGTTATCGGGCGCTACGTCATCAGGTCTTACTATGCCACTGATACGAATAAATTCATCGCCACTGTTGAGTGTCATCCACTTTTCGCCGCGCACCACCAAGTTTCCGTTGGGTAAAATTTCTGCCACTGTGACAGTAATGTTGCCCTGCAAACTATTGCTTTGATCGGCCCCAGCATCACCGGCAAATTTTCGTTTTTGCGCAATATTGGTGGCAAATGTTAAGTCTTTAAAGGAAGGGTTAGTACCCAATAGAGTCCCTGCTCCGCTGTTAAAGCCCGTTGTATTATCTTTAGTAACATCAACTTTTGATGATTTTGTAGAGACCGTTTTTTCACTCAGGGTCACCGTAATAACGTCACCCACAAAATGCGCCTTGCGATCGCCAAATAACGAAAGCCCATAAGAATCTTGATAGAGTGAACCTTCTGTGCGTTGCGGCATCGCCTGAGCTGTAGATATAGTCGGCGCGTAATAGGGGTCACCTTGCGCTTTGTCATTTGAAAAACAACCACTCAACATCATCACCGCCAAGAGCGCACCACCTAAAAAAGTAGAGTGAATGAACACGTTGAATTTTTTGGAGTTAGTCATGGCTTGTTACTCACAACACTAAAGATTTTGCGATATGTATTGCAACATTTGATCAGCGGTTGAAACCACTTTTGAATTCATTTCATAAGCGCGCTGTGTGGTGATCATATTTACCATCTCTTCGACAATATCCACATTGGAACTCTCAATGTTACCTTGCAAGAGCGCTCCCATACCGTTTTCTCCGGGTGCGCCTTGCGTGGCATTACCGCTGGCAACACTTTCAACAAATAAATTTCCACCAATAGCTTGCAATCCTGCCGGATTCACAAAATCAGCAAGCGTGATATTGCCTAATTGCTGCGGTGTGACCTGACCTTGAATGTAGGCATTCACACCGCCATCTTTACCAATCGTAATTCTACTGGTGCCTGCAGGAACGGTAATCGCCGGCTCCAACACCAAGCCGTCGTTATTAACCACTTGCCCTTCACTGTTTAGCTGTAATTGGCCGTTGCGTGTGTAAGCGATGGTGCCATCGGCTTGTAGCACCTGTAAAAATCCACGGCCATTAATAGCGACATCAAGGGGCTGCTCAGTCACTTGCAAGTTGCCTTGGCTAAATTGCTTTTGCGTTGCAACAACTCGCGTACCCGTACCCAATTGCAAACCTGATGGCAATTGAGAATCTTGAGTTTCTTTAGCCCCCGGTTGACGTTGCACTTGATAAAGTAAATCTTCAAACATAGCGCGGTCGCGTTTAAAACCTACTGTGCTGGTGTTCGCCAAATTGTTAGAAATTGTTGACAGCTGTTTGTCTTGCGCAGCTAATCCGGTTTTACTGACGTAGAGTGCAGAAATCATTTCAGTATCCTCTGAGCATTTGCTCTATTTAACGTTTACCTAAACTCACTTTAAAAACCCACTAACGTTTTAAAAAATTCTCTTAATGACTTAAAAAAAATTCAAGACATTTGTAGTAATTGTGTTGAAGCCGCCGCATTGTCATCCGCCGTTTTCATCAGCTTTACTTGCATTTCGTACTGCCGCGCGAGCGTTAGAATCTGGGTGAATTCACTCATTGCGTTGACGTTACTGCCTTCTAACATGCCACCGGCAACGCGCACGTTCGCGGCCACCTCGGCGGTTAAGCCATCGCGCTGCCGAAACAATCCATCGGCACCCTTCTCAAGATTTTTAAGATCAGGGTTCACCAACTTCAGGCGATTGGAATCAACCATGGTTTCAGGGCCCTGCCCCAGTGCAATAATCGAGATGGTGCCATCAGAACCGATTTCTAATTTATCCAGCGGTGGAAAATTTATGGGGCCAGAATTACCTAAAACGGGTAAGCCATTTGCGGTGCGCAGAGTACCTGTAGCATCAATACTAAAATTGCCCGCGCGGGTGTAAGCCTCGCTGCCGTCCGGTGCTTGCACAGCAATAAATCCGCTGCCCTGAATCGCCATGTCCATGGGGTTGCCGGTGGTAATCATTGGCCCAGAATCAAAATCGGCGGATGGCGACTCCGTCAACGCGTAGGCGCGTGTTGGCTGACCGTCACCGTAATAAACGCCCATGCTGCGCGACTGCTCAAAATCGGCCTTAAACCCGCTGGTACTGAGATTAGCCATGTTGTTGGCATGGCTGGTTTGCGCCAGCATGTTGTTTTTGGCTCCCGTCATGGCGATATAAATTGCTCTGTCCACAAGACCTGCTCCAGATGCGCTGCTCGTCGTCGAAAACGAAAAGAGCGTTGAAAGTGTTTCGATCAAAAAAATCTGCCGCTATTTTTTTGGCAGTTTTGTCGCTACTAGGAGTTTTGCAAGACGGGTGCCAAGTTGAAAACAGGTTTTTTTGTCGCAGTGGAAATAGCTAAGTATCTGAATTTGATAGCAAATTCGAAAAGCCAACAAGCGGCAATGTATCTGCATAAATAGAAAGCGGCAAACAACATCCGCTGATTGCCGCTTAGGCTGGAGAAAATTTAAGGGTCTACTCTGGGCCCTGCCGATCCCTCGCGGGGAAACAAAGCACAACCAAACTACTGGGCCTAACCACTACCTCAAATTGATAATCGTTTGGGTTGTTGCATTTGCTGTTTCAATAGTTTTGGCATTCGCCTGATAGTTACGCTGTGCAATGATTAAATTTACCAGCTCAGCGGAAAGGTCAACATTAGATTCCTCCAAAGCACCTGAGTTAATGGCACCCAGTGAGGATGACCCCGGAGCCCCTATAACCGCCTCACCCGTTTCAAAGGTTTGCGCCCACAGAGTATTGCCAACCGGTTTTAAACCTTCGATATTATTAAAGTTTGCTAAAGCGACCTGACCCAAAGTTTGTGCTTCTCCATTAGTAAAGCGCGCGAACAAAATACCCGTGCTGTCGACATCTAGCCCCGCTAAACGGCCCGTGGCGTATCCATTTTGATCAAGATTTTCAACTGAAAAAACACTGCCGAATTGCGTTGAACCGCCCATATCTATCGCAAAGTTCGAACTGGCAGGCGGCTCCACTACTGGCGTTGCGCCACCTTGTAAGACATTGAGCGGCGCCAGCGCGCCAACCGGGTTGCCCAGCGAATCCAAGGGCGTCCAGTTGGATATCAGCATGGGGTCGCTTAAGGCATTATTGAGTGTGCCATCCGGAGAAAAGTAAACATTTTTTACCGCCATGGTCGGCAAGGTATTCGCCGGTGACGGTAAACTTGAATCGGGATCGCCAACGTTTTTACCATCAATTTGCACATACACTTTCCAGTGATTGGGCAAGGTCGTTAAATCAGTCACATCGTAATTTTGCTTAACGAAATACGAGCGCATAACGTGCGAATTACCCAAACTATCATAGACAGTCGCTGAGGTAGCATGGTTATAGGTTTTAGGGGATGCAGGATCAAACGCATTCACTGTCACATTCGTAAAACTGGCCGGGCTTAAGGGCGCGAATAAGTTACCGGCTGCAGGTGTGCTGCTGGTAACTGTGAACCCAGAATCCAACACCAGATTTAAGCTGCCGCCTACGACCGCCGCGTCGGTTAAATTAGTTACCGTTTGAGTACCGGCTCCACTACCGGTAACCGTTACAGAACCGGCCGCACTTGGCCCCGCGAACGAAAAATTTAAATCGGTTCCCACGCGCGAAACAACATCTAAACCACCCGCGCCATTCACCGTGGCACTCACACCGGGAAGGGTAGAGGTCGATAAAGCATTGATTTCAGTTTGCAACGAAGCCAAGGTCGTCGACGAAAGCGTTACGCCATTTAATACTAAATTACCGTTCGCATTGCTGAAGCCGGCGGATGCAATTGTGGCGTTGGTTGTCGCCGTGGCGCTGACCCCCGATAACGCATTTAGCTCTGAGGCGGTCTTGGCGGCGGAGGCACCATTGGTACTCATATAATTAACTACACCGCCGGTTGGGCCTTGAATGGCAAGTGTTTGTGGGGCGTAACCATTCGTCACCGGTGTTGACTTCAAACCCAGATTGGCAATACCTACCGCCGTGCCGTCAGACGCAAAATTAGTGCCCGTGGTTTCCAACACTTTTTGGTTTGCGTCCAAATTAAAAGAGGATTCAACACCGGTTGTTTGACGTGGGGCTTGCGTTGTGACATCCACTTTTAAATTACTGAGAATACCGCTGACATTCCCAGCGCTATCAGCTAAAAAGCCACGCAAATTTGCGCCCGTATTATTCACAATGTTGCCGTCTTTATCTAAACCAAACGCGCCGGCCCGCGAAAACACTTGTCCATCACTATTTTGGAGTACAAAAAAACCGGTGCCGTTCACGGCTAGGTCCATCGTATTTTGTGTAAATTTTAAATTCCCCTGCGCAAACTGCTGACGCAACATTAATGTTGTCACGCCACTACCGGGTGTAGCCTGGCCACCACCTAATAACGAGGTGGAATACACATCACCAAATTCTGACCGCGAACCTTTAAAACCTATGGTGCCCGCGTTAGCAATATTATTACCGGTAACTTTTAAATCAATGTCGGCGGCGCGAATGCCGCTAAGTGCTGTATTAAATGACATGATGTGCTCCTAATAAAGTTTTTCTCGTAATGCGTGACCGCGTTACATTCAATGAATTTTTTTACCTTCAGTTAAACTGCTTTACCTTGCTAATATCTATCGCACCCACACCCGCTAAATTCAATATCATATTTCCATCGGCGCCAACGGTTACGCTATTTACATTCGCACTCAAGTTGGTGGTCAACTGTTGTTGCTTACCATCTTGTGTTGCAAATACGGCGAATGAATAGGTATCTGGCGGTAAGGCTGTCGCACCCGATGTCCAATCCAACAATTTACCGTTAACCTCAAGATTCTGGCCATCAAAGCGGAAATTTGTATCACCTTGCGATGCGGCGCCCACAGGAATTTTTGCCGCTAGAGCACCATTAGAATGGTAGATATTGATGTTTAAATCAGATGTTGCAGCCGGTAAATTTACGCTGCCGGATATAATGCCTTTATCGTCCAGAATACTCGTTGTACTTTCAATGCTTACAGAGCGACCAACCAAAGAAGATGCTTGCAGCGCTTGGTTGGATTGGAACCCACTCGTAAAACTATTGAAGTTGGTGTTTAGTTTTTCAAGGCCTTGAACCGAGCTAAATTGCGCTAATTGCGCTACAAAATCTGCATTGCTTTGTGGGCTGAGCGGGTCCTGATTTTTCATTTGCGTTATCATCAACTCAAGAAAAGCATCTTGCCCCAACTCATTGGATTTTTTCTTAACCGGATTTTTCGCAGCAATACTTAATTGGTCAATCGATGTTGTATTAGACACCGCACCTGATAGGTTATTCATCGTTGCTCCCCTTACTAACATCAAGGCATTTAGCCTGTAAATAGCATCTCAATTCTTGTCACACACGTTTTAAGGTTTATTAGTTTTTTAGCTTATTGGCTTATTGGCCAAGAGTAAGAACACGTTGCACCATTTGCTTCGCAGAATTCATAACCTCAACATTCATTTGAAAGGAACGAGAGGCAGAGATCATGTTAGTCATTTCCTCAACGACATTGACGTTGGGATAAAAAACATAACCGTCTTTATCGGCTTTAGGATGTGTAGGTTCGTAGCGACGATCCAGCGGCGCGTTGCTTTCTACGATGCCGAGTACTTGCACACCGGCATTAGCGTCAGCATCATTTGCCACACTGTCGCCACTTAATGATTGCTGCATGGCTTGACGTTGAATTGCCGCAAAAACCGGCTGCCTGCTGCGATACACTTGATCAACGCTGGAACTGGCTGATTGCGCATTCGCTAAATTACTTGCGGTGGTATTTAACCGCAGGCTTTGCGCATTCATGCCGGTACCCGCAATATCAAAAATATTTCCCAGTGCCATGATTTATCTCGCTCATCAAAAAATGGTTTTACACATCTAATAAAAAGTTTCTGCAGGAATCGCAAGTTTTTATCTAATCGCCACGAATTGCCGTTCGTAAACCTTGAAATTTACTGTTCAAGAATTGGAAGCTAGCTTGAAATGCCAAAGCATTTTTCATGTACTCAGCGTGTTCTATCTGATCTTCAACCGTGTTGCCATCGATTGAAGGCTGTTGTGGTGTGCGATAGAGAATGTCTGCATCTTCACCGAAAAGTGGGCTAGCGGTAATGTGTCGGCTATGCGTTGTTTGCGCGCCAGAAAACGCTGTGTCAGCATTGGTTTGGCTGAGCATTTGCTTAAAATCTACATCGCGAGCTTTATAATTGGGGGTATCTATATTGGCTAAATTACTGGCCAATACCGCCGCGCGCTGACCGCGAACCCGCAACGCAGATTCATGAATACCCAAGGCTGATGCAAATGAAATTTCCATAATCAGTTCTACCGTTCTACGAATACATTGTTGGCGAATGAAGGAATGTTAAACCTGTATAAGTTGGAGATTGCAACACCTGTGCCAAGCAAAGATAAAAAAACAAGCTATTGATTTTAATGATTATTTTTTTCGAACAATAGGGTTTATGGCGGCAGCTCCAAAGCGGCAACAGCGAACCGGCAACACCAACCGGCAAGGCTTTACCGCTAAGCGTTTATGCACAGTAGACGGGTAAATCGCGCGCAGCTTGAGAGTTACCAAAAAGAGAGGGTTAACGATGTATCTAAAGGGTCTTCACCACGGGGCGATCATTGGTTCTGATTACGCCCGCACGAAATATTTTTATTCGGGGGATCCTCTGCTCTCACATACTCGCCGAAGCTTACTGTTTTCTAAACCGGCCTATACAATGATATTCGAAATTGTATTACCTATTATCGTATGTCTAATATTGTAGGAATCCATCACTGTCTTATAGATGTCTTCAAATCCCCACAGATTATTATAAATTCCGGATTTGAATTTACCCTCTCCACCAACAACCGCATGAAATATATTGCCGTCGTCTTCATGATTTAAACCATATTCAGTGCCCAATACAACGCAGGTATTATCAAGCAGAGTTTTACCATTGGGTTCAACCACTGCATTCATCTGTTGCATCACATACGCAAACTGACTCACCACATAGTGTTGATAAACACGAATAGAATCTGGTACATGGTTGTGAAAAATACCATCATGAGGCGAGCGCGTTGCAAATGTTTTTGTGAAATCTAAACTCTTTCCTATGTTAGTTGCATTGTAGGTACCAGAAAAACGTAAATGCTCGCCAGCGCCTACAAAAATCAAACTACCAAAACGTAGCGCGTCCGTTTTTAACGCCAGCACATATAAATCACCGATCAAACGAAACGCTTGCTGGGCAGATTGCCAAGTACACACCGGGCCGGTAATTGCGCCGGCTTTGGCATCGTAAAA
>JAYWHF010000382.1:0-3215 GCA_043777855.1 Gammaproteobacteria bacterium
GCTATCCACTAAGGTAATAACATCAACTTGATGAAACAGTGCGAGAGTTGACTCTGGAAGATCTGCCGTTGCATTGGCCCTGTGCCCCAAACCCTCTGTATCGATCAGCACAAGCTTCGGCTGTTCGTCCACCCAATTTGGCTTGAATGGTCCGGATACTCGCATACCATTGACTAGTGGTGTAAGAAGTTTCCCCCATGATTGAACTGAAATGCCCGAAAAAAATCTCACCGATTTCAGAAAATGGGTTCGTTCAGCAGCGGGGGTCTTGAGTGTCCACGCCTTGGGCCAACCGGTGGTGGTTTTTTCGAATTTTCCATCGGTGACGTGCTCAAACTTGCTGCGGATCTCGTCCAATATATCAGAGGTCAATTCTAGAAATTCTGTAGAAGCCACAGCCTGTTCCTCAATCAAATCCAGGGCAGCATTCCGGTCTTCTGGGCTCATCTCGGCGAGTTTGCGGCCGTCAGCTTGTTCTAACTCAACCTTATGGGTTTTCGCAAGATCGACGATACGCTCCACATAGTTTGCCAACAATGCATTTTGGTTCGCCTTTTCTTCCTGGCTGGGTGTGAGCTCTTTATCCTCTTCGATAGGTATATCAATGCCTTCATCGTCGTAATCGTATGGATCGCTTTCATCTGCTTCTTTGGTTAAATCACCCAAAATGTACTTGAGCCTGAAACGCATATCGCTTTTTTCCAATAAAGCACCAACAACTTTGTTGTGGTCGCTATCAACGGCTTTTATGATCGATGCCTTCAGCGATTCCTCTATTTCAAATCGGGCCTCATGCTCAGACATAAGAGTAACAACCACCTTATATTGGTCGTCGTCATTCAGGATAATTTCAGTTGTAAAGGTTGTAGTTCGATTAACAGAAGTAGCAGGAAATCGCTCTTTCTCAGGGTGTGTCCCCATAATCTGTCTTAGTAAGGTGGTTTTACCGGCACCAGGAGCACCCAACAAAGCTACTTTGGTATATCCACTATTATGATCAGGAAATGGCAGCAATTGATCTCTCAAGTCACCACCAGCTTGAGTACGCGGTGTCACCTCATCGTAAAAAATTTCAATAATCTTAGGATCGAAACGTTGTGCGGCCTCTACCGCTGATGCAACGGACCACAAAGATTTATCCGCTAATAACTCGTTGAGCTGATCTACCAATGTCAACGCGTCTTCTTCTTTTTCCGTCCCCAGCCCTTTACGGGTTTTCTTGCCCGGCTTGTTGTTACTGTCCAGTTTAAGGGGATGACGAAACTCCACTAACCACGACTTGCGGCCGGGATTTTTTTTGGCGGATGCAGTATAAATGTGAGTCATAATATATATCCATTGATGTTCCAGAGTGTTCCATAATACAGAAGACGAAAGAAAAATCAACCTTTTTAGGAACACCACGGAACATCTGAAAATTAGGCGCTTTACCTAATGATCAAAAATGATTAACAAAAGGGCTAACATTTGCTAGAATCAAAAGAGGTGATGTGAACGTGATCCTGGCAATAATGCCTGGCACTTACAAATTAGTAGGAGAAACCTACTCCAAGGGGTACCTGATGGCTACTACATCGTTTGACAAGACATTCATGGTGAGCGACCCGTCCGCCATTAAGAAGATTCGACAGGACTTGGCGAACCCGCGCCTTATAAAAGTGCGTGGTCGTGACTATAAAGCTGAAAATGCAAAAGGTGTTCAGTTATTAAGACAACGATTGTCCAACTCGGCAATTTAATTCAGGAGCTTGGGAGGGAAGAAACCTCCGGGCTCTTGCAAGAATTTTCCTGCCCCAGAAACCTTGATGTCGAAAATTTCCTTAAGCAAGACAACAAGGCCATCCGATTCGAAGAAACCGACAATGCAAGAACTTACCTCATTTTGGATGAAGAATCAGGGGATATTCTCGCGTACTTTTCAATGTCTTTCAAAGAGCTGCTGCTCTCTGATAAAAAACTCAGTAAAACCACCATCAAGCAAATGGATGGTATAACCAAAAATGCCGAAAAAATCCGTGCTTTCTTAATAGGCCAAATTGGCAAAAATTCTTCCGTCGAAGACAACCCAATTGAACTCCAACATATCCTTGATGAGATTTACGAAGTAATTGCAGCAGCCAGAGCATTAATCGGCGGCAGAATCATCATGCTTGAATGTGACAACAATCTATCCTTAATTAGCTATTATGAAAAACATGGTTTTCGACTGATCGATACAGATGAACCTGGTTATCGTACGATGTATACATACGTTGCTGAGGCATAATAGCTTTCCGTTGATCAACTTGATGGAAGCGAAAGTCCAGCTTCTGACCGCGGTTGGCTATTATTGCAGCTATACGGTCACTACCCCGATTAAAATGGCAGAACGAAGCACAAATTATATGACGTCTCTAACAGCAAAAGAAACAGGAGCCTCGTCTCTGTAAAATCGTTTCATTACGGTTGTGAAGGCTGATTCGATATAGCGGCAAGTCTGCTGAGTATCGAACAAAGGAGCGTTCATACGGTTAAGTGCTAGCCGAGAACGAATCTCCGCGACCATACTCGGCGTGCGCGCCAACTGAATCGCCATCCTCTCGTATTCATCCAGCGTCTGAGTCACCAGGTCTTCAAGATCAATAGCATGAAGCAAACTGCTGGCAACCCGTCCTGCAAACGTAGCTCCCTCGCAGGTTAGAACAGGAACGTCAGCCCACAGTGCATCACTGGCGGTAGTGTGAGCGTTGTAAGGTAGCGTGTCTAAAAATAGATCAGCGCACTTAATGCGTGCGAGATGTTCCCTGGGTTCAAGCGGTACGGCGAACACAATACGATCTGGTGAAATACCACGAAGGGATGCTTCACGCCGAAGATTGTCGGTTGCTCGCTGAGTGCCTTGTAAAAGCCAAAGTACGCTTCCTGGAGTCTGCGCTAGCACGCGCATCCATAAATCAAAGATTTCGGGCAGTATTTTTTGATTACCATTGAAACAGCAAAATACGAAGCCAGTACTTGGTAAACTCATCTCCTCGCGTGCAGGGATGCTCTTTGCGATCTCGCGTTTGGCGTCATTGATTTGATAGGAGCCGGGTAAATAGATAATTTTTCAGCGTAATAAGGCTGATCCAATGGAGGAATGATGTGCTCATCTGCCAGGATGTATTGGATGTAATCAGCGCCCATTGTTCCTGGATAACCGAGATAATTGATATTAACTCGCGCTGGCTCGTATG
>JAYWHF010000383.1:0-8953 GCA_043777855.1 Gammaproteobacteria bacterium
GCCAACATCTCTTCGAGTGGCACATAGGCAACTTCTTCAAGTGTTGTAAAGCCTTCTTCAACGAGCACGGCGGCAACATCTTCATCAACGTCCAGCGCGCTCATAAAGACTTGAATATAACTGCCAGATTCTGCTTGCTGTTTGGTTTTCCAATCAGCCACGCTCATGACGTTGATGTTCCAGCCAGTGAGATCGCAGGCAAGGCGGACATTTTGGCCGCCGCGACCTATTGCCATGGCTAAATTGTCTTCGTTGACAGCCAAATCCATTGAGCGTGCATCTTCATCCACAACAATCGATTCAATTTCGGCGGGTGACATGGCGTTCATCACAAACTGCGCGGGGTTATCATCCCACAACACAATATCGACGCGCTCTCCACCTAACTCATTGGATACCGCTTGCACTCGCGAACCGCGCATGCCAACGCAAGCGCCCACCGGATCAATACGGCCATCGTTAGTTTTTACGGCAATTTTCGCGCGTAAACCAGGATCGCGCGCTGCGCCTTTTATCTCGATAATATCTTCGGCAATTTCTGGTACTTCAATTTTGAACAATTCAACCAACATCTCCGCGCAAGAACGGCTGAGGAACAATTGCGGTCCACGGCTCTCGTTGCGTACTTCTAGCAAGAGTGTGCGAATGCGGTCGCCC
This sequence comes from Gammaproteobacteria bacterium, assembly GCA_043777855.1. Lineage (GTDB taxonomy): Bacteria > Pseudomonadota > Gammaproteobacteria > Pseudomonadales > Cellvibrionaceae > Cellvibrio. Next base: position 658 of record JAYWHF010000383.1, read on the forward strand.
ATGCGAAAAATTTCGCGACCAATGAGTTGATCGCGCGGTAATAGGCCTTCGGCATTGTTGCCGAGGTCAACAATAATGCTATCGCGTGTAACTTTCTTTACAGTACCGCTAATTAATTCACCCATGCGGTCGCGATATTCATCGACCATTTGTGCGCGTTCAGCTTCACGAACTTTCTGTACGATGACCTGTTTTGCGGCCTGTGCAGCAATGCGGCCGAAATCAGCATTGGCAATCTTCTCGCGATAAATATCGCCGACTTTTAAAGAAGAATCTTTTTCGCGCGCTTCGTCGGTGTATAGCTGGGTACCCAACTCTGCCATAACGTCATTGGCCACCACTTCCCAAATACGAAATGTTTCATAGTCGCCGGTTTGGCGATTAATAATCACTTCAATACTGGAGTCTTCGTCAAAACGTTTTTTCGTCGCCATTGATAAAGCGCTTTCAATCGCTTGGAATATTAAATCTTTATCGACGCCTTTTTCGTTAGACACCGCATCAGCGACTAATAGAATCTCTTTTGCCATTTCTTAACCTCTGTAACTCCTCAAACTAATCTTTACGATTAGGTAATGGGTGGTCGAGCCTACGTCGTATTATTTAAATACTTTTACGCATTCTCGGGCTGCACAAAACTTTTTAACATCTATTCTTCTTCGGGCTGATCGAGCGACGCCATATTATCAAAGCGTGGTTCTATATTTGCTTTGTCGACGGCGTCAATGGCAAACAAATACTCTTTACCTTCGACCAAAACTAAGACTTCATTGTTTTCAACTTTAAGAATTTCACCTTTAAATCGGCGACGGCCATCGCGAGCCATTCTTAAACGCAAATTTACTATTTCACCAATATAACGCGCGTATTGCGCAACTGTGTAGAGTGGGCGATCCATTCCGGGCGAAGACACTTCGAGCGTGTATTCACCCTGAATGGGATCCTCTACATCCATGACGGCGCTAATTTGCCGGCTTACTTTTTCACAGTCGTCCAAGGTGACGCCCTTGGGCGCATCAATAAATATTCGTAAGGTTGTGTAGCGACCTTGCGTTAAATACTCTAGCCCCCAAAGCTCACAACCCAATGAGTTGGCTACTGGCACAATCATTTGTTGTAGAAGCTCTTGTTTGGATGCCATGCGCTAAAGCCTATGTAGTACTCGTTCAAAAATAAAAATATTGGCCATAATCTAAAACTAACACGTATAAAAAAACCCCATATAGGGGTTTTAAATACCTGAGTGACTACGTTGGCCACATCAGTGAAACTTGTCGCGAAAATTAAAACAGTTTATTTTAATTCTTCGCTGCTTTTTTACAGAGCTCTGCCTGTAAACACACGCTGTTTAGAAGCCAGCAATGCCTGAAAATGTGGTTGCGGGGGCAGGATTTGAACCTACGACCTTCGGGTTATGAGCCCGACGAGCTACCAAGCTGCTCCACCCCGCGTCCGTACCTCACCGTGGGCTAAGCCATAGTGAGGTCGCGAAGTATATGGATCGACGTCATGTTGGTCAAGTGAAAGTTGCTAATTCATTGAATGCAGTAGAAAAGATGTTAACGTTTTTGGTGAATGTGGCAATGCGACGGCGGTGCAGTCTCGGCCATTCTATAAATACGATTCTGGCGATTAGCTATTTAGACGCGATGATCTAAGAAATTACCGAGTGCTGTCGATCCCTTGACTGCGCCTATATCAATTAAATGTCGGCTGATGTTGAAGGTTTTGTCATACATTTTTGCAAATGCTGCTTGTTGCTCAGAAGCCCTGCGAGCGGCATCTTCCTCCCGATGCGCCAACGCTTTTTTTTGCTCATTACGGTATTGTTCTTCTTGAATACTTTTCTTGGTGTCTTCCTGTTTTTGCGCGTTTAGTTTTTCTTCGGCGCGTTTCTGAGCCTTGTCTGCTTCGGTTTTGCTGTTGCTTTTCGCCTCGAGCGCATTACGAGTGTAAAGCTCATATTGATTTTCTTCAGATGCTACAGCTTTAGGTGGAGGTGGAGGTAGAGGTAGATGTGGCGCGGGCTGGTCTTGCGGAAGCGGGTTATGCTCACCCCGTGCGGATGCTGCCGACTGCTCTAAGGCTTTTAAGCTCGACGACTTAAGCTCGGTGCTTTCATGACCGATGAGCGGCCGTCCGAGCGGTGCAAATAAGGCAGCGTTGGTGGTGTTTGATGGAACGCTGTTAATGATCATAAAAGCTAACCTTGACCCTACGTTAGGCTAACGCCAGCTGTTAGGCCTTGATATTGAGAAGTGTTCCAAGTGACCGATTCGCGACTTCCACAACCTTGGCTGATGCGTCAAAGAGTTGCGATTGTGCCTTAAGGTTCAATAAGGGCTCAACCAAGTCATTCTTGGCCGGGTTGTCTTTTTCGGTAGTTCCGGCCGCTACAATTTGTTGGGCTGAGCGCGCCATTTCAGTTTGACTGCGTTGCATGCCGATAAGGCCTTGATTGACGATTGAACCTATGTTCATTGCTATTTCCTCTTCAAAAAGACACGTGGCGCGAAAAATTCCGCTAGTTGATTCAGTGTACGCTTAGGGGTGTTCAAAAAATAGGCGGGTCGGCGGCTTTTTGGCGTGATTTTAAGACAAGTTTGATTTAAAAATTTAGGGCATAGAACGCTTGTTGATGTTGCGTGTTTTAGACGCGTCAAACAGGCCTGCATAGGCCTGAACACGAGAAATTGCCTGCGCCTGCTGGAAGATGCCTTGGGCGGTGAGCCGATTCGCAATTGGCAGTCCCGCCAAACGTAAGGCTTTGCCACTCCAGGTGTTGCAGTTGTTAAAAACGTTGTAGCGCTCGGTGGATTGAAAGAATAAACCGGTATCGGCATTTTTTGCGGGTAGACCTATCGCGATATTTTGTGCGTCGACAGCGACAGAGGCATTGATAAACGCCGTAAGCCGCGCTAAGCCTTGGTCGCTAATGGCAAGCGGGACAATAGTTTCTGGTGGTATTTCAGTGAGAAGCTCATTGCCGTAGGTTAAGAGTTGCAGGGCGGAATAGCGCGATGCAAAGAGTGCTTTTGTTGCTGTACTCCAGCTTTTGCTTTTGCCGGTAAAGTAGTCGCCGTCGCCCCAACCGATGCGCGCGAATTTTTCAGCGCCTAGGGCGTTCGCAAGTTTTGGGCTTCGAGCCGCCAGTTGATCCGCTTCAAGCACAATGCTGGTGTGCCATTTCCGATAGACAAAGTAGATGGTGTGTTGCGTATTGGCCACTGGAATGGTGTTTTGAGGGGCAAGGGTTGTGCAGCCTCCGAGAGTTGTGACGGCAAGTAGAAGTATGATTGCGCGCAGGGTTTTCATATCGCTCGGAATTTTCATTGTCGGTTGAGCTATCCCAAGATGTTATCGACTTCAGAGGTCTTGAGGTAATTTGCCACGGCGTTTGGTGAGGGATCCGCTAGGAATGGCACTACAGCCATGCAGGGTGCAGGGAGACGAACGGCTAGGCTGTCGATATTTTCGTGTAATGCGCGCATATCGGCATCGATACAATTTGCGATCCACCCAGCAAACGGCAATCCATCTCTGGCGATTGCTTCATAAGTTAGCAATGCGTGATTTATACATCCCAAACGTATTCCAACCACAAGAATGACCGGCAGTTGTAAGCTTTTAGCGAGATCTGCCATGGTTTCGCGCTGATTAATCGGTACTCTCCAGCCGCCGGCCCCTTCAACAAGTGTGAAGTCTGCCGAGGATAAAACCCCGCGACAGAATCCTGTGATACGGTCCACGCAGAGGCTACGATTTTCTTGTTGTGCGGCGATATGTGGTGCAATTGCCGCTTCGAGTGCGATGGGATTAATTTGTTCGTAGCCTAAGTTTTGTGTGATGACGGATTGCAATAGAAGTGCGTCGGCGTTGCGTAAACCTGCTGGCGTTTTTTCGCATCCCGCCGCGATTGGTTTTAGCGCCGCGGTACTTAAACCCATTTTTTTGGCAGCGAGAAGCAAACCCGCCGCAACCAGTGTTTTCCCCACATTAGTGTCAGTTCCGGCGATAAAAAACGCTTTTTTTACCATTAATATTTACTCGGCTTTTTGGGTGACTATATGAATAACTTCGTAGGTGGCGGGCAATAGGTTCTCGCACCTGAACTGTTCATAGTTGGATTTAAGTTCCAGAATTTTTTTCCGTCCGGTTAGGCCGGTTGCGCGGCCCTTGTTGATATTGTGTGCGCCCAAGGCTTTGAGTTCTCGGGTAAGGTCAGATAGCTTTTCAAAGTGCAGAGTCGTTATTTTTCTGTCGCTCTGCGTGGTTGAAAAATAATTTTCTTTTAGGTGGATGTTTACGTCCGCAAGGGATTGAAATTGATTGACATGAACGAAGCTATCTAGGCTATGCCAAGCGCTTTTTAGCTCATGTAAAGTGCTGGGCCCTAGCGTTGAAAAGACTAACAGGCCCTGCGGTTTTAAAACACGATTCAGCTCGGCGAATAAACTGGGTAGATCGTTGCACCATTGCAGCGCCAGATTGGAAAATATAACGTCGACACTGCTGCTGGCGATAGGGAGGTTTTCAGCATCACCGCATAACCATGCGTTTGCCTGAGGATTTTTTTTCTGCGCAACGGATAGCATCCCTTCCGCCAAATCGATGCCAATAATTCTTGCTACTTTAAATTTCTCTTGCAATGAGCTTGTGAAGTGCCCGGTGCCACAACCCAGATCAATGACGACATCGGCTTGATTGTCGATCTTCAACATGCCAACAAGTTGCTGACCGACACTGCGCTGAAAATCCGCAACCGCATCATAGGTTAGCGCCGCGCGACTAAAAGATAGAGCAATATGCTCTTTTTTAATGGGCTTTGTGTGTGCAGCCAGTTGATGTGGCGTGTTGGCGTCGAGTGTATGAGGTAAAAAAAATAAAGACCGTTCAGCTTGCTGAAAAAAATTCTGTATATGTTCTATAACTTTCTCAGGTCTGCTCCAGTGTATTGCATGGGCCGTATGGGGAATCACCACAATCTTTTGTGTCGGATTTAACGCGACCAAGCTTTTTGCGGCGGCAGCAGGTACGAGAGCGTCGCTACCTCCGAGTAGATGCAGCCCTGTTTGTTTTAGGGCGGCAAACGCTTGTCGATTATCGAGTTGTGCAAGCAACTCCAGTGCTTGAAGCCAGTTTTTGTTAATTGATTCGGCGTTGATTAAGTGCCGAATTTTTTTTAGTAGCAGACGCTCATGCTCATCACCGTGCGCTAACAAGCCGGTAAACATGCTGAGTGCGGCGGTTGGGTTGTTCGCGAATTCGGTATTAAATTGTTGGTTTGCGCGCACTGGCAGCGCGTTTGTGTATTCAGTGTCAGCAACAAATTTTGCGTTAGTCGCCAGTGTAATAACACGCGATACTTTGCGTGGGTAGCGTGCCGTAATATGTACCGCCAACATACCGCCGAGCGACCAACCTATCAGCGTGCTGTTATCCGGTATTTGGGTTGCAATTAAATTAGCGACAGCGTCTAGTGAAAAATTTTCTATTGAAGGTGCAGCGCCAAATCCTGGCAACTCAACATTCAGGACGCTCGATATTTTTTCCAGCTCGCTGAGCAGTGGCTGCCAAGCGTTGCTTGAGCACCCCCAGCCGTGAAGTAACACAATGGTCATGAAAAAATATCACTCAAGGCCGATAGCAAATCGTCGACCTGCGCCATAGTGTGTGCGGCGGTAAACGTAATGCGCAAACGTGAGCTACCCGCGGGAACCGTCGGCGGCCTTATCGCAACGATTAAAATGCCGCGCTTCGCCAATGCCTCTGAGATTTCAATCGCTTTTTTTTCGCTGCCGATAATAATCGGTTGAATGGGGGACGATGAATTCATCAGCTGCAAGCCTAGCCGGCCGGCGCCTGCGCGAAAGTGAGCGATCAGTTGTTGTAAATGTTCGCGCCGCCAGTGTTCCTCTTGCAATAGCCGCAGGCTTGTCCGCGTTGCGGCGGCTATGGCGGGTGGTAGCGCTGTCGTGTAGATGTAGGGTCTGGCAAACTGGATGAGCGTTTCAATCAGTGTTTCGCTGCCTGCGATAAACGCCCCAAACGTACCGAATGCCTTGCCGAGTGTGCCCATTAAGATGGGCAATTCCTGTTGAGTTAAACCGAAGTGTTCTGCGCTGCCGCCGCCATTTTTTCCGCTACAGCCAAACCCGTGAGCATCATCAACCATTAGCCAGGAATCACTGCGTTTCGCGATGATTGCCAGTTCTGGCAACGGCGCCTTATCACCGTCCATACTGAATACACCGTCGACAACAATTAATTTTCTGGCAGCCTCTGTTTTTTCCAATCGAGTTTGTAAATTTTCAAGATCGTTATGCAAAAATCGTTGAAAGCGCGCGCCACTCATGAGGCCGGCGTCAAGTAGGCTGGCATGATTTAAGCGGTCTTCAAAGACGCCGTCGCCTTTGCCAAGAAGTGCGGTCACTGCGCCCATATTCGCCATGTAGCCGGAGGAAAATAAAAGTGCGCGATGGCGGCCGGTGAAGGCCGCCAATTCTTCCTCTAGCGCATGATGCTCATAGAAATGTCCCGCCACTAAATGCGATGCGCCACTGCCGACACCATAGTGCGAGGCCGCCTGTTTAAACGCGGAAATGACTTCCGGATGGTTCGCCAAACCCAAGTAGTCATTGCTGCAAAAAGCGGTGTAATCTTTGCCATCAACAATCACTACTGGAGTTTGCGGTGATGTGAGCAGGCGACGGTTGCGATATAAATTTTCCGCTTTGCGTTGAGCAAGAGCGGGAGCAAGAGCTTGATCGATTGCGGAGTAATTCGTCACAATTGCCGCTAAAAACGCGAAAGAAAGTTAATGGTTAGGCTGTTTATGCAGGCCAGCACAATTTTTTTCATGGTGTGGTTCCTGTTGATAGATTCCTTTGCATTATTTCGCGGCATTGTAAAAAATAGAGCTCATTTGCGCCGCTTCAGTATGGCGTTGCAGTTGTGCGACTATTGCGGCGGATTGTTCGGTTTCAGTTTCGTGTACCTCATAAGCTTCAGCGTTAATGCCGAGGCGCTGAAATAATTGCATATCTTTATTGGTTTCTGGGTTTGCGGTGGTTAGTAACTTCTCGCCATAGAAAATTGAATTGGCGCCGGCTAAAAATGCGAGGGCTTGCATTTGATCATTCATTTGCTCGCGGCCGGCGGATAAGCGCACGTGTGATTTCGGCATCAGAATACGCGCCACCGCGACAGTTCGGATGAAGTCAAAAGGGTCTAGGTCTGCTTGGTTGGCCAAGGGTGTGCCTGGCACTTTGACCAGCATATTGATGGGCACGGATTCAGGGTGCTCTGGCATGTTCGCGAGTTGCAATAACAAACCCACGCGATCGCTTTCTGCCTCGCCCATACCGACAATGCCACCGCAGCAGACTTTCATGCCGGCGCCGCGCACATTTTCCAGGGTATTTAGGCGGTCTTGATAGGTTCGGGTGGTAATAATGTCGCCGTAAAATTCCGGGGATGTATCGAGGTTATGGTTGTAATAATCGAGCCCGGCTTCGGCTAGGGTTTTCGCTTGATCTTGATCGAGCATGCCCAATGTCATGCAGGTTTCAAGCCCTAGGGCCTTGACACTTTGCACCATGCTCGCCACGTAGGGCATGTCTTTTTCTTTGGGTGACCGCCAAGCGGCTCCCATGCAAAAACGCGTGGCACCGGAGGCTTTGGCGGCCTTGGCTTCTTCAATCACCTTTTCTACCGCCATTAACTTTTCGCGCTCAAGGCCAGTGTCGTAGCGGGCAGACTGGGGGCAGTAGGCGCAATCTTCAGGGCACGCGCCCGTTTTGATCGAGCAGAGTGTGCTCACTTGTACTTCGTTGGGATTGAAAAAGGCGCGGTGGGTGCTTTGTGCCTGAAACATTAAATCGCTAAACGCTCGTGTAAATAGATCTGCAATTTCAACGCGGGTCCAATCATGGCGAATTCGCGGTGCGTTGGATAAGTTCATCGATGCATTCATAGGGCTGGCTCAGCGAGGAATGGGGTTGATTGGGTTGGGCTAATTGATTAGCATAAAAAAAGTTTTCGAGCGGTAGCTTTTGCAGCGGCGTTCTCGGTAGCTATATTCTTAACGGCCGCCGCTGGGCTGTCAACCCGAAAAGGACATTTAGGTTAACAATGCAAATAGTCAGAACATTAACAGCTAGGACAATAACAGCTACGACAATAAGTGCGAAATTAGTCCGATTAGGCAACCACATACTGCCGACTCACTGCCTTTTGTGTCAGGCAACGCTGTTCGGCGATTTGGTGTGTGATGGCTGCCTTTACGGCCTACCCT
>JAYWHF010000384.1:0-8927 GCA_043777855.1 Gammaproteobacteria bacterium
TCATTGGAGTGATTTTAAACGGGATCGCAATTTTAGATTGGTCATTAACCATCGAGATGCCGAGTTTTATAAACCCGAAGATACGCGAATTGCTATCAAACTCTATTTTGATACCAACGAACTAACAGAAGCCTTTGCGCAATTTAAAGACAATCATACCATCCAGTTAGAGTTGGAATTGCAGGAACGCGACTTCGGCGGCGAATTGATTGTCAACCTAAAAAATCAACATAAAAAAGTTGTGTTGAACAATATCACTTTTGATTATGAAGAAATTCCCTATGCTCCAAAATCACCACAAGTGAAACCTAGCAAAATACAAACAGAATTATTTTTGGCTTATGAGGAATCACTTTTTCAATATAATCCAGATAAATTTCTGGACAAAGTGAACCAACTCAAACAACTGAATGCCATTGCTGATTATGCGGCCCCTCTTAGTTATTACTTTGCAAACATAAGCTTGATGTTGAATGCCAAAGGGAGATTCCCTGAAAATACCAAGCTATTCACACAATATTTTTTACTTCATCAGGATATCATTCGCAATCAAGTTGATGAGTTGCAACGGAAAAACCTGATGGTGCTTGCATCACAAGGTATTTATTTGGGATCAAACTCCATAAATCCGGATCTGAATAAAAAGGTGATTGCCACATTAGTTGAACAGAATTTTAATTTGGAACAAGAAACCAATCGTGCATTTTTATTTAATGTGGCTTGTTATTACGCGGTCAACAGCAACAAATCACAAATGTTAAAAGTGATTACACGCACTATAGAACTGGGCAGAGACCCTGAAAGCTTTTTAAAAGACAATGATTTTAAAAACTATTGGCAGGATACGGATTTTCTTAAATCCATTAGTACCAGGGCTCCTTAATCATTAATAATTGCATCTTTATTTGATTTTGTATTGTTTCTAAGAAAAAATATCCTCGTGGCTAAAACCAAGAGGATTCGACTATGGAAGCACTGGCTGCCAATGAAGTCAAATCACAATTTGGTGACATGCTGCTAAAAGCACAGCGTGCCTCTGTCAAAATTAATAAGAATGGCAAGCCAATCACCATTGCAGATAGTCAGGCCAACGTAAGTGTATGACGTGTTAATTTAGATGAACAACCAACAAACTTAGGTATAAAAAATGGACTGCTATTCACAGCCACGTTTATTGCCCGTTGAGCAAGCCATTAGTTTAATGCGCGATGCTATAACGCCGATCACCGCTTGCGAAAAAATTAGCCTAGGCAATTCGCTGGATCGTATTTTAAGTGAATCGATTTATTCTGCGATTAATGTTCCGGGTCATAACAACTCCGCAATGGATGGTTATGCTCTGCGCCACCAAGATCTCAACCAAGATCTCAACATAAAAGCACCCTTGAGATTAATTGGCCATGCGCTGGCTGGCCACCCTTTTAACGGCAGTGTTAACCGCGGCGAATGCGTGCGCATTATGACCGGCGCGATAATTCCTGACGGTGCAGATACCGTCATCATGCAAGAAAATGTGCGCGCGGATGGCGATATTATTCACCTCAATCACGACGCGAAATTAGGCGATAACATTCGCCACGCTGGTGAAGATATTGCTATTAACTCTCTGGTTTTTGAACAACGAAAACGCATAAGCCCTGTCGATATAGGTTTACTCGCCTCACTCGGCATTGCAGAAATTCACGTTTTTAAACGCGTAAAAGTTGCGGTGCTTTCAACCGGCGACGAATTAAAGCCACTTACAGAACCATTGCAAGCGGGTGATATTTACGACAGTAACCGCCCTACTTTAATTGCTTTACTTTCACGCTTGGCAGTGGATGTGATTGACATTGGCTGCATAGCCGATGATCCAGCAAAAATTTCGGAGGCGTTTATAACGGCAATAGCGCAGGCTGATGTTGTTATTTCGAGTGGTGGCGTTTCGGTAGGTGAGGCAGATTACACCAAAGACGTACTGGAATCTCTTGGCAGTATAAATTTTTGGAAAGTCGCCATGAAGCCAGGTAAACCCTTTGCGTTTGGTGTTTTGCGTAAGAAAAATTCAAGTACACAACGAGGCTGGTTTTTTGGTTTACCCGGTAACCCGGTATCAGCTGTTGTGACTTATCATCAGTTAGTAGTGCCCGCACTACGTTATTTGGCCGGTGAGGAATTTGCAGCATCGCCTGTGTTAGTCATTAGAGCCGAAAGCAACTTAAAAAAACTGCCCGGGCGCGCTGATTATCAACGCGGCCAATTAACCAATCATCACAATGGAAATCAGGTCACCACTACCGGCAACCAAAGCTCTGGCGTTCTAAGCTCACTCGCGCAAGCCAATTGCTACATTTTGCTTGAACAAGAACGCGGTGCGGTAACGGCTGGCGAAAAAGTGAATGTACTTTTGTTTGATAAATTTTTACAGTGATGCAATAAGATTGAACCGAAGCTCACCTGAAACCAGATTTTATTTGCCGAGCATTCTTGGAAAAAACTGGATTGCATTAAATGCAACTTTACGATGGATAGCGCGTGAGATTCCAATCAATGAGAAAAACAACAGCACCGACCCGAATGGTGGAAGCAGTGGAATTTTTTCGCTTTGTGCGTTTATCGGAAGCCCAAGCGCGGTTCGAATATCTAACAATGGTGTAGTAAAATTATTGCGTGGATCTGTAATCTGCGTATTACTTTCGCGTAACTGCGCCTCAAGATCTTCAAGCGCTGAATTTGGATAAGCAGACTGCAGCAAGGCCATAGCGCCGGCAACATGAGGTGCCGCCTGAGAGGTGCCGGATAGCGTCTTCCCTCCGGCAGTAATCGTAACGCCCGGAGCCAATAAAAACAAATAAGGTGCGCTGTTAGAAAAACAGGCAACTTGATTCTCCGCTGACGTAGTGTCGGTACACACCGACCAATTAACTCCACCTACATCTGCATCATAAATGGCGCCTATTGCTAAGGCCCCGGGGGTACACGCGGGCGATGCAATTCCCTGGCTGTTAGCATTGTTGCCGGATGAAGCAATCACAGAAATTCCTGCCGCCTTTGCATTACTAACGGGGATCAAAAATGGATTAAAGATGCTGCATTGCGCACTATAGGTCGTGCTGCTGCCGAAGCTCATATTCAGAGCGACAATGTTATAAGCCACATGATTGGCGATAACCCAGTTAATACCCGCAATAACATCTGAACTAGAAATATTCGCACCATTCATAATATCGAGCGCAATAATTTTAGTGGCCGGCGCAACACCCACTGCAATTGCCGCAACATTAGTGCCGTGCCCAATGCTATCCAAAACTCCATCACTGGTTGCAATTTCAATCGCCGCGCTCACATTGCAACCGGCTGGTATTCCCGGTGTTGTGCAGTTACCAAAAGCGGCATTGGTATAATCTACACCGCTGTCAAGAATGGCAATGCTAGTGCCTTGCCCCGCAATGCCATGGCTAATCGCAAACTCAGCGTGAATGAATGGCAAACTTTGTGCGAGATGCAGCTCCAAGGGTTCATCGTTGTAAATTGCAATGACATCTGGGTCGCTAAGCAATTGTGCGAGACTCGCAGCAGTATTCAATTGCAAAGCTTGCATGGGTAATTGGTCATATTGATGTGTAACGCGATAGTCTTGAATCGCCAACTTGTTGTTAACACGCTGCTTCAAATTGCGAAGGCGAAGGAGCCTAGTATCTTGCTGCAAATCGTGTTGCCGCAAATTGCCAGAACTCGGCGGCGCAAGTGCTTCGCTATAAGCCACTATAATATTGGCGACATCTGATTTGCCTAGAGCACTTAAAAAATGTGGTGCGACCTTGCGGCTTAAGCCATTGTTTACAGCGTCATCATATGCGAGCTTTTCAATGTCAAATTTTGCCGCAGCAGGAACGCTTAGCAACACGAAAAAAAAAGACCAGAAAGTAGTAGTGCAAAGAAACTTGACAATCATGTTTACGAATCCAATAAAAATGGCTTCATCACATTCTGTCACGGGTATATGAATAAATGAGTGTTACTTTTAATATACTTTTAATATTAGTTTTAAAATACACACCACTAATTAATGGCAGATGGAATAATTAATGCGCGTAATGGCAGCGGGAGTTAGGTCACTCCCGCTAACGAAATCTATAGCCCTAAGACCGCTTTTTTTGCATCTTCTAGCCAGTCACCACCACCGTTTGCATCGTTTATCGCAAGTTCCAGTTCTTTTTTAGCTTCGATTAATTGGCCACTTTTCTTGTAAGCAACGCCAAGATGATAGCGAAATTCTGGCGCAGGTTTTATCCCCACAGCTTGTTGAAGAAAAGAAATGGCTTGTGGTGTATTGCCCGCTTGAAATTGCACCCACCCAAGAGTGTCTAAGTAATTGGGGTCTTTTGAGCTCGAAAAACTGGAAACTAAATCGACAGCCTTGCGCGTATTTTCCGGCGACTCTAAATGATTGATGAGCAATATCGCTAGGTTATTTTTAATCATATTGGAATCAGGAGCCTTACTATGGGCAATCTCATATTGTTCTTTGGCGGCCACATATTTTTTATCAAACGTGTATAGGTTCCCTAGAAATGCCCTTATGCTAACTGAGTTAGGGTTGCGAGCTAACCCACGCAAATAAATAGCTTCAGATTTATCTTTGTCTTTTAATTCAAAATAAATTGCAGCAAGACTTTCATATAAACTTTCATCTTCAGGAGCAACTAGAATCAATGCTTCATATATATCAATAGCTGCTTTTGATTTTTTCTCTTTAACGTATAAATTGGCCAGAAGACGTTTAGCGCGATAAAATTCCTGGTGAATTTTCACATGCGATTCAAGAAACGCCATAGCTTCCGACGCTTTGTTTTCGGCCAACATGGCATTGACAATGCCAGCCAAGGGTTCATACGACATTGGCGAGAGTGCGAGCGACTGTTCAAAGCTTTGCCGAGCATTCTTCCATTGGGACTGAGCGCTATATACTCCGCCAAGCGCATTAAAACCCGTGGCTTTCTTCGCGACAGAATCAGAGTTTATTAACGACTGACACAGCTTTTCTGCTGCAGCCCACTCTTTGGAGGACAGCATTAAATTTGTTAACATAAGTGTAGCTTCAGGGTTTGTGGGCTCCAGAGTCAAAACTCTTTCAAGCAATTTTTTCCCCGTGTCTTTTTGCTGATTTTTAAGGCTTAAACGCGCTGCACCCAACAGCGATGCTAGATCGTCACTGCCAATATCTAATGCGCGGAAATAGCTATCGAGTGCTAAATCCGGCGTCCCATCACGCTCTTGCGCAAAGGCAAGTAACTTAAAAGCTTCCAGAGATCTTGCGTCACTTTTTAACGCTGTGCGCAAGTCAGCAATGGCATCCTTAACCTTATTGTCCGCCAATTTCATTCGCGCGCTGAGTATGCGGGCATCCGCGTTAGATGCCTCTATAACAAATATTTCATCTAATAAACTGGTTGCCTTTGCCGCATCTTTATCGACTAAGTAAATTCGCGCCAAGTCAATTCGCGCGCTAAGTGATTCAGGGCTTCTGGTGTTGGCCGCTATCACTGAGCTCAACAAAGCTTTTGCTTCAGGCTTTCTATCTAACTGCAAATACAAGTTAGCGAGTGATCTCTTCAATGCATGCAGGTCGGGTTTTTTAGCAATAAATTCCTTTAAAACTGCTTCCGATTTATCAGGGCCTTTCATTTTTTTTATAAAGTCTACTAGGGCGAGTATGGGATCGACACTTTCAGGGTTGTTACTGATAGCGAGGCGAACTATTTTTTCAGCTTCATCTAATTTACCCTGCGCCGTGTAGTCTCCGGCTAACTTATCGTAAAATGTGAAACTCTTAGGATTTTCAGTAATAAGTTCGCGGTAAATTGCTGATACTTCGTCAAACTTCTTACTCCGTTTTAAGACTTCAATCTTTAACATCTTTAACGAACTATTAGTTTTATTTTGTGCAATACCACTATCAATTTTTTCCAGAGCCAGATCTGGGTTGCTGTCAATATAGACTGCAACCAATACCGCTATCGCCTGTGGGTTTCCCGCACTGCTTGCTAGAACTTCATTCGCCACGAGGATAGCGGTATCACGATCGCCTGCCCTCATCGATATTCCCGCCGAGATTGCTTTAGCTTCATTGTTGTTGGGATCTATTGCCAGCGCTTCTTTGATGTATTTTGTAGCATCTGCGTCTCTACTCGCCGAAAGAAATATTTTTGCCAATTCCAGCCTAGCTTCGATCTGTTTGGGGTCTTCCTCGACTGCCGCGCTAAAGTTCGCAAGTGCTTGGCGATATTCACCTTCTTTTTGATTTATTTTCCCCAATACTACGCGGGCTTTGGAGTTTTTTGGGTTTATTTGCAATACGTTTTTAATTTCAATTTTCGCTTTAGGAAAATTGTCATCAGAAAAGAAAGTATTCGCGCGCTCAAGATACTTGTTTTCTCGCTCTTCGGCGCCACTGCATGCCACCATGCAAAGAGCGACTAGAGATATTACGAGCAATAGTGCTTTACTCGTGATTAATTCAAATGCTTTCATAGTGACCCCGACAACTGTGTAATTAAAAAAAACATACAGAAAATAGCGTTAGTGTAGAAAAACACTTAATAACGAAGTTAAATCTTTGTGATTTACTGATAACGTATTCAATTGCATAAATCATGATGGACATTCTAAATAACATGACGCCTATTTTAACGCCGTCCGCGCCCTCGAAAGGTAAGAGAGGGCCAACTAATAAAATAAACAGTATAATGAGATCCTGATTGTTGAGCTGGAATTGGTCTTTTCGAGTCATTCTAATTGCCAACAATAAAAATGCGCCCAAAATAAATAAGACCAGGTTTAATAAATTTCCCGCTACCCCTTCGGAAAATGAAACTGCGAACGCATAAAGCAATAAAACCGTTGCAGAATAAGCTAACAATCTCGTCGTTAGGGTTCCTAGCCTAGGAAAAATAATTCCTATTAAAAAGGACCCCACCAATAACGCGAGAGCAAGACGCATCACAACAACATGTGACTGAATAGTCGAAAAACTCAAAATAGCCAAGGCTGCACAAAAGCAAAAAGTAACCATGGTCACGCTATATTCAAAAATCCAATTCATACTGCGCAAGAGAGGATTTCGTCGATCGACAAAGATTGAACTTATGGCTTCAACGCGAAATTTCCACTGATGCAAATTGGCAACATAAAGTAAGCCAAGACACATCGCCGCAAACATCGCGTAAGAAAACAATAATACCCACTCATGCTGATAACGTAAAAAATAGGTGGCTAACACGAGAAAGATTTGCACAACATAAAGTATTGCGACGGCTTCATAATGCCGGAAACCAAATTTCATTAACTGATGATGTATATGATTTTTATCCGGATAAAAAGGCGATTTACCCGCATACATTCGCACGCTCATCACCATGAGCGTATCCATAATAGGTATCCCCAGGATGAGTACGGGCAACACCGGGCTAATCGCGGATACCGAGTTCTGTGATAGGTAAACGGCAAGTGCCGCACTCGTATAGCCAATAAACTGGCTGCCGGTATCGCCCATAAATACTTGTGCAGGGTGCGTGTTGTACCGCAGAAACCCCATTAATGCGCCCATTAACGCAAGCGCAATAATAAACACTGAACCCACCTCAGCATCATTTGCCAGAAGGGCAATAAGCCCTAGACTAATCAACGTGATGCCGGCGGCGAGACCATCTAAGCCATCGGATAAATTAATCGCATTGGAAACACCCAATAAAAAAATAAATAGAATCGCCGACGTTACCCAACCAGAAAATAGGTCGTGATTAAAAAGCGTTTTTTCAGTCAACCCCGGAGTGCCCACCAAAAAAATAGTTATCGCAATAATCTGTCCTAAAAACTTCCACTTAAAATTCAAATCGTAGCGATCGTCAAGTAGGCCGGAAACTACTATTACAAGCGAGCCGAGCAATAGCGGTATCAGCTCCGTTAGCTTGCTACTTGAATAGAGTATTGATACTAAAACGGCAAGTGCTATGGCTAACCCACCGCTCTTCGGTATTATTTGAGTATGAATTTTTCTTATGCCGTCGGGCCTATCAACCAAACCCAGAACATTTGCGTAACGCATCAGGAATGGGACAAGCACTATGCTCATGAAAAGTGACAACGGAAAGTTCAACATACTGATCATAGTATTGTGCGCTGCTACTCTGGAATGTATTGAGGCAAAAGCGGCACTAGATTTTCAATAAAGTTGTTTAAGCTTTTCTCTGCCTCATCAACACCCGTTGCGCCTGAAAACTCCACCGTTAACCGAACTAACGAACCATCCGTACGATTGCGAGTTAATGCATCCCAAAAAATATACCATTTAGCCATATACTCATTGGTGATAATTCTTCCGCGCTGCTGAAACCAGTAATACACCAAGCTACTGGTTTCACCTTTGCGAATCACCACTCTATTAACCTGTAATTTTTTACCGGGGTATCCCTCCACCTTGTCAAGATTGACCTGAGTGAACTCTTTAATTTCCCAGCCGCCACCAGGCAAGCAGGTTTTAGGAGAATGTACAGAGGCGCCTTTGCGCTGAGACTCATAATAGGCAGCATAGAGATTTACTCGACTATTCAAATTTGTATTAGCGTAGTCAGCAACTATGTAGTCTTTCAATTTAAGAGCGTCAACAATATCTTGCTCAAACCGACCTTCACGGCCAGCCCATGAATTCAAATTCAGAGGCATCATTTTAAATTCAGATCGAGCGGGAATAGTTTCACTGCGTTCTACAATGATAAATTTTAAGGGCACCGAGAGCAGTAATAGTAAAAGTGCAGCAATGGCAGGCGTCGTCATTTTTTTCGCTTGAGAAAAATACTGAGAGCTAAATATCGGATTTGGCAAGTTAACCGCTATGCTATCCAGCGGGCTACCTTTCACGCCGGACAGGCGATGTATCAATAAAATTT
>JAYWHF010000385.1:0-3193 GCA_043777855.1 Gammaproteobacteria bacterium
AATATAAGTTCGGTTGTTGGTGCCATGGGTAATCCGGGTCAGTGCAATTATGCGGCCACTAAAGCGGGCGTCGCTGGATTTGCACGCTCCTTGGCTGCAGAAGTTGGCTCGCGAGGAATTACGGTTAACACGGTTGCGCCGGGGTTTATTGATACCGATATGACCAAGGTATTGCCCGACGAACAAAAGCAAGTTTTGTTATCGCGAATTCCCTTGGGGCGTTTAGGTGCGCCGGAAGAAATTGCTGCTGTTGTTGTTTTTCTAGCCAGCGATGCTGGCGGCTATATTAGTGGAGAGACTATTAATGTAAATGGCGGTATGTATATGGCGTGATTTTCTGCTCTAACTCTATGTTTTTAAAAGAGTTTGAAGCTAAGAATCAATTTTTTTTGTCGAGCACGTTACAACTTGGTTAAATAGATGTAAAATGCGCGTCGATTTTGACCGAAACATAAATGGCTGGTTAACCTTCAGCTCAACTAAATCTAACGGTTTTGTTTTTAACATAGTAGGAGTTACATAACATCATGAGTAGCATAGAAGAACGCGTAAAAAAGATCGTAGCTGAACAATTGGGCGTGAAAGAAGATGAAGTGAAAAACGAAGCTTCTTTTGTAGAAGATCTAGGCGCTGATTCTCTGGATACCGTAGAGTTAGTAATGGCTCTTGAAGAAGAATTCGAAACTGAGATTCCAGATGAAGAAGCTGAAAAAATCACTACGGTGCAATTAGCGATTGACTACATTAATTCTAATCAAGCATAGCTCCTCATCTTTTGATTAATCAGTTTCTCTAAAAACCGTATTATTGCAAAATAATACGGTTTTTTTTTAAGGTTGTTGGCCTCGTTGTTTTTACTTCTTGAGGGTTGTTGCTTTCTACAAATCGCGACTTTAAATTGCGACTTTAAATATACTGATTTTTATAGAGCTTCCATTTTTTTTACATCAGCCGCGCTTCAGTTTGCTTTCTAGGAGTTATCAATAGGTGTCACGCAAAAGAGTTGTTGTTACTGGTCTGGGTATGATCAGTTCTTTGGGTAATACAGTTGCTGAAACATGGCATGGTATTGTAAACGGCAAGAGCGGGATCGCTACTATTGCGCACTTCGATGCATCGGCATTTTCCACCCAGTTTAGTGCGTCGGTAAAAAATTTAAATGTGGATGAATATTTTCCGAGCAAAGAAGCGCGCAAAATGGATCCGTTTATTCAATACGGAATGGTTGCGGGGATTCAAGCTATTCGTGATTCCGGGATCGAGGTTACCGATGCGAATGCCGGCCGCATAGGTGTTTCTATCGGTTCAGGTATTGGCGGCATCGGAACTATTGAAGAGGGCACGCGGACACTTGAGCACAAGGGTCCACGTCGCATCTCTCCATTCTTTGTGCCAAGTGCAATTACAAATATGATTTCTGGCAATTTATCAATTATGCACAATCTGCGTGGCCCTAATATTGCTATCACCACTGCCTGCACCACTGGGACTCATAGTATCGGTTTGGCGGCGAGAATGATTCAATACGGTGATGCCGATGTTATGGTCGCAGGTGGTGCTGAAATGGCAACCACACCATTAGGCTTGGGAGGTTTTGCAGCGGCGCGTGCGCTTTCTACTCGAAATGATAACCCGGAAATGGCGAGTAGGCCTTGGGATAAAGATCGAGATGGCTTTGTGCTAGGTGACGGTGCAGGAGTCATAGTTCTGGAGGAATACGAGCACGCAAAAGCTCGCGGCGCAAATATTTATGCAGAGCTTATCGGTTTTGGTATGAGTGGTGACGCTTATCATATGACATCCCCTCCCGAAAATGGCGCTGGCGCCGCCGCCTCTATGCAAAATGCCATAAAGGATGCCCAGATTCCTGTTTCGGAAATTCACTACATTAATGCTCATGGTACGTCTACGCTTGCCGGCGATAAAGCGGAATGCCAAGCACTGAAGTCTGTCTTAGGTCCCGCTGTAGAGCGAGTCGCAGTAAGTTCAACGAAATCTATGATTGGGCATTTGTTAGGGGCTGCCGGTGCAGTGGAGGCGATTTTTAGTGTATTAGCCATTCGTGATCAAGTGGCTCCTCCAACGATTAATTTGGATAACCCGGATGATGGATGTGACATTAACCTCGTACCGCATACTGCACAGCAACGCAAAATTGATGCTGTTCTCTCCAACTCCTTTGGTTTTGGTGGTACTAATGGGTCGTTAATTTTTCGAAAAGTTTAATAATGCCTCACATGTTCTAAAAAATGCCGGACTTTCGTTCGGCATTTTCGTATCAGGCTTCGTTAATTTGTAATAAGATTGAGCAAGCCGATCCTCACTTTACACTCTCTTACTCAAGCAGAGGCTAGCCATGCAACTTACGCTTCCTGCAATCGCGATCAACGGCGAGCTGAATAAGCAGGTGTCGCCGTTAGATCGAGGCTTTGCTTATGGCGATGGTGTTTTCGAGAGCTGTCGGATCATTCAAGCAAAAATTCCGCTGTGGAAACTTCATGCTCAGCGTTTAATCGCCAGCTGTGAAACTTTACTTATTCCGATCTCTATCTCTGTTGTTAACGACTATCTGGCGCAGCTAATGCGTCTGATTTCAGAGCATGATTTAGAAGACGCTATTGTAAAAATTATTGTTACGCGAGGTACTGGTGGTAGAGGCTATCGCCTTCCGGATCAGATTAACCCAACGATTTGTATCGGTATTTTTCCGGCGATACTTTACCCTGAAAGCTATTCCAGTGCGGGCGTCTCGGTGAGAATTTGCTCGTTGCGGTTAGGTTGTAATCCAGTGCTTGCCGGTTTAAAACACCTCAATCGGTTGGAGCATATTTTGGCTCGGGCTGAGTGGAATGATGAAGAGTTTGCTGAGGGCTTGTTGTTTGATACGAATAACAATCTTATTGAGGCCACCGTCAGTAATGTTTTTATAGTGCAGAATGGAGAGCTGTTTACGCCAGAGGTGATCGATGCCGGTGTTGCTGGTGTTATGCGTCGCTTGGTTATTGAAGAGCTAGCAGTTCAAATAGGTTTGGAAGTTTGCGTTAAAAAACTTTCTCGAGAAGATCTTTGGTCTGCAAATGAAATATTCCTTTGTAACAGTGTTTTTGGTATTTGGCCGGTGATTAATGTCTTCGATCAACGCAATTACTTTTTCGCACGAGGAAGTAAAACATTGCTTTTACAACGGTTACTT
>JAYWHF010000386.1:0-3189 GCA_043777855.1 Gammaproteobacteria bacterium
GGTAAAAACCCCAACGACTGGATACCGCTATATCAGCAGCTCCGTAAAGAAAAACCCAAAGCCAAACCCGCCTAAGCAAGTAAAAGCACGCCAAACAATAAAAACCACATTCAACAACTTTAAACCACAGAAAGGCTACACCGTGCAACACCTTAGCTTACCCTCCAACATAACAAGCAAAGCCCGTAAAACGGCGCTTGCCGCCTTTCTGTGCGCTGGTGCAGCGTTCTCCTTGCCAGCCAGCGCACAGATCCCTACAACTGACTTAGCGCACATTTCCATGCAAGTGCAAAAAATGATGCAGGACTGGCAAAACTTTACCCAAACCGTGCAGCATTATCAGTCTCAAATTCAGCAGTTTCAGCAGCAAGTGCAAGCCACAGTCGGCTCGGCGAATTTAGGCAACATTCTCAACGACCCTTCGCTAAGAAGCATGCTACCGCGTGAATTTGGCGATTTATACACCAGTATTAAGTCGACTCAAACCTACGCCACTGAACGCGCTAAATTTGGCACTGCCAGCACCGCCGCAGGTAATGCGCGGTTAGACGTGCTCGCCGCCAACAGTGCGACCATGATTGACCTGTTCAAGCAGTCCAGCGACCGCGCTGCCAATGTAGAGCAGCTAATGCAACAGATTAACCAAGCAATAGACCCAAAAGCCAAACAAGACCTCGCTAATCGCATTGCCAGTGAAGGTAACGCCATTGCCGCTAACGCCAATATGCTGGCTGTGCTGAAGGAGCGCCAAGCTCAAGAGGTAGCAGCGGCGTCCGCTGCGGCCGATAAAGCAGCATATGACAACGAAAACCTGCGACAAAAAAACATTATTTGTTCTTCGCTCGTCAATGGCCGTCCTTTTACGTCTCCGCTCTGCAATTAACCTACTGAGTAATTATGAAAAACACATTTTTAATAATTGTTACTATGCTTTTTAGTCTGACTATTACAGGCTGCAAGAACTCTGATCAGGAAAAAATTGATAAAGAAAATGAGCGCCAAAAGAAAATTATCTGTTCATCAACAGTTAATGGAGAACCATTCAAAAGTGAGCTATGCAACGATATTAAAAAATAAAATCGAAAGTAATTGAATGTACTCATCAATTGATACTTTTATAACCGCCAGTTTTTTTTCGGCCACTCTCGCTGCGGCGCAATCATTATCATCAATTATTGCGCCACTAGTCGGGCTTTGCTATACGCTTTATTTAATGCTCATCTGCCTTAACTTTATTCGCGGCGCTGAAACTAATTTCGTAAGTGATATTTTATACCGAGTATTTATTTTGATATTTTTCCTAACTATTGGTCTTAGTTATACTAAATACTCAACTATTGTCGTACCTATAATTACCGAGGCTTTTACTTCGTTCTCACTGGGTTTTACTGGTTCGGCAACATCATATCCAGCCTTGCTAGATAGTACCTATGGTTTAATTACCACATACGTTGGCGCGAGTAAACTTGCTTCCATTTCAACATTTAGCGGTGTTTTACAAAGTCTAATACCATTAAGCAGTTTTATGTTAGACCTTAAAAGTATTCTTTTACTTGTCTCCGTTTTAATTTTTACTATCCCATGTTTTTTGATTATTACAATCGCTAAATTTATCATTTATTCATGCATTGCTGTCGGCCCACTCTTTTTTGCTCTTCTTGTTTTCCCAGCCACTCGTCAATATTTTTCGGCATGGCTTAATACGGTTTTTGGCGCGATTATTCTTGCTTTACTGGTAGGTATTTTCACTAAAATAGCTACCGATAATATCAATGGGGTTATTGTTCCCGGGGTATATCTGTACGACGTACCATTTTCTGATATTTTAGCTATTACAGCCCGTCTATTAATCCTTACTTTCCTGCTTAAATTCGTCCCGTCCCTCGCCTCTAGCTTAAGCGCAGGCGGTCTAAATATCGGCGGCGTGGGTGGACTTGGCTCTGCTTTATCAGGCGCTGCCGCCAAAATCACAGGTGCGTCTCGGCTTAAGCAATCTTTAACCAGTTTTGGCGGCTCAAAAACGCCTAAAACACCCAAAGCAGGCGGCACAATTGAAGGCACAAAACCCAAATTACCAGGCTAAAAAATGAACCCATTTAAAAAATCCCCAAAACCGCCAAAGCCCGTAGTAGCGCAAGCCAAAACACAAAACCCAATACGTCAAGCTCAGACCTTCGTAGAAGCGTCTAAACAGTTCGAGCAACACCGCAGCGATGATTTGCGAACATCTCGTGCGATTGCGTGGCGTGTGGCCGCAGGCATGGGGGTTTGCACCATCATCAGCTTGCTGGCTTTGACCGCCAATATTGTGACCCGCAAAGACCCCGAACCTTGGTTAATCAAGGTGGATAACAACACGGGATTTACCAGCTCGGTACAGTCTGTGCGCAATGCGTCCCAGCAGTTTGATGATGTAATCAATAAGTATTGGCTGGCGCGATACGTGACCGCCCGCGAAAGTTACGATTGGTTTTTCATTCAAAAAGATTTCAGCATGGTGGCTTTGATGTCCGCACCTAATGTCGGTGCTGACTATTCACGCCAGTCTACGAATAAAGAATCGCCTGTTGAAACTCTCAAAGAGAAGTTCAAAATTGTGGCGAAAGTGACCAGTATTTCTTTCGTGGATAAAGTGGCGCAAGTGCGGTTTGATAAAACCAAGCTCACGGCTGACGGCAACGCCAGCGGTGAGCCTGTCACTAAGTGGATTGCCACAATTTCATTTTCTTATGGCAATACCCCTATGACTGAAGAGCAGCGCCTTGTGAATCCTTTGGATTTCAAGGTGTATGGATACCGCTTAGACCCTGAGGCTGCACAATGAAGTTTGTTAAAACCACCTTCGCGGCCGCCGTAGCGGTCGCAACGCTGGGCATAGCCCACAGCATTAAAGCCCAGTCGCTCGATGCGCGAATCCAGTACGAGAACTACAGCCCTGATGTGGTGTACGTGGTGCGCAGCAGCTACGGTAAATCGGCTTTAATCCAGTTAGAAGCTGGTGAAACACTCGACGGCGCAAGCAATAGCGTGTTCGGTAGCGGTGATCAGAAAGCGTGGAATTTTGGCATTCGCGGCAACAATATCACGTTCAAACCGCTAGAAAAAGACCCCGATACAAACCTGATACTGGTGAGTAACCGCCGTACCTACGCCTTTGACCTGAAGCTTGCCAAAGAAGGCGAACCACTG
>JAYWHF010000387.1:0-3176 GCA_043777855.1 Gammaproteobacteria bacterium
GCCATGACGCTGGGCGGCTAGCGGTTTCACGTGAATAGCCGCGAGTCCAGTTTTCATCTAACACGTCGTTCTGTGTATGAGGAGCGTTGTGCAATGCACTTGCTTCTGCCGTGATTTCGCCACTGATAACTTGCGCGATTTCTTTGCGGATAATCAGCATGGCTTCAATGAATCTATCCAGTTCGCCTTGAGATTCAGACTCGGTGGGTTCGATCATGAGTGTGCCTGCCACAGGAAATGACATGGTGGGCGAATGGAAGCCGAAATCCATCAAGCGCTTTGCAATATCTTCTTCGCTGATGCCACTAGCCTCTTTTAGCGGGCGCAGATCAAGCAAGCATTCGTGTGCAACAAAACCATTCACACCCTTGTACAGCACGGGGTAGGCAGCATCGAGTTTTTTAGCAACGTAATTCGCGTTGAGAATGGCATATTCAGTGGCTTGGCGCATACCCACTGCACCCATCATTTTGATGTACATCCAGCTGATCGGCAAAATACTGGCAGAGCCCCAGGGTGCGGCCGAAATAGTGCCGTTCTCGCTATTGGTATTGGGTACGGCTTGGACGGGATGTCCCGGTAAGAATGGCGCCAAGTGCTTGCCGACACCGATCGGGCCCATACCTGGGCCACCTCCGCCGTGAGGAATACAAAAGGTTTTGTGTAAATTAAGGTGCGACACATCCCCGCCGAATTTTCCGGGCGCTGCAACGCCAACGAGCGCGTTCATATTGGCGCCGTCGATGTAAACCTGCGCACCGAGGGCATGAATCATGTCGCAAAGTTGGGTGATGCTCTCTTCGAACACGCCGTGCGTGGATGGGTAGGTGATCATGATGCACGCGATTTTTTTGCCGTAAGTAGCAATCTTGGCAGCAAGGTCGGCCAAGTCGACATTACCTTTAGCGTCGCAGGCAACCACCACCACGTTAAAGCTAACCATTTGCGCTGACGCAGGGTTGGTGCCGTGCGCTGACGCGGGGATGAGACAGATGTCGCGCCCGGTTTCGCCCTTGTGCTCAAAGTATTTTTTGATGGCGACTAGCCCCGCGTATTCGCCTTGAGAGCCAGCATTCGGCTGCAAGCTGATCGCATCGTAGCCAGTGCATGCTTTGAGCATCTCCTGAAGCTCCTCAAATAGCTGGCGATAGCCCTGAGCTTGGTCCATTGGGGCGAAGGGGTGCATTTTGCCAAACTCAGGCCAGGTCACCGGAATCATTTCAGCGGTCGCATTGAGTTTCATGGTGCATGAGCCAAGCGGAATCATTGACTGGTTAAGGGCTATGTCTTTTGATTCTAGGCGTTTCAAGTAGCGCAGCATGTCGGTTTCGCTTTGGTAGCTGCTGAATACCGGGTGAGTCAAAATCGCATCGGTGCGCAATAACGTCGGCGGAATGGCGTTATTGGTGATAGCGAGTGCTTGGTCGTGGCCCGTCAAGTTGGCGTCAAAAATTCCGAACGTTGTTAAGAGCTGCGCGACATCACTAAGGTGGGTGGTTTCGTTAAGGCTAATGCCAAGCGCCTCTTTTCCAACAAGACGTAAATTGATTTCAGCGTTTAGTGCCGCCTGATAAATGGCTTGTTGCTTGCCGCCGACTTGTACGGTGAGCGTGTCAAAATAGTGATTGCTGGCAAGTGCGAAACCCTTAGCCTGCAACGCGGCTGCGGTGACCGCTGTAAGGCGATGAATGCGGTTAGCGATACGTTTAAGGCCCTCCGGGCCATGGTAAATCGCATAGAAAACGCTCATCACGGCGAGCAAGACTTGCGACGTACAAATGTTGGAGTTGGCTTTCTCCCGACGAATATGTTGTTCGCGAGTTTGCATCGCCATACGCAACGCCGTTTTGCCGCGTGCATCAATCGATACGCCAATGATGCGCCCAGGAGCAGAGCGTTTGTAAGCGTCGCGAAAGGCAAAGAAACCGGCGTGTGGGCCGCCGAACCCCATAGGCACGCCAAAGCGTTGGCTCGTGCCTACGACAACGTCGGCTCCCATTGAGCCCGGAGATTTGAGTAATAGAAGCGCCATTAAGTCGCTCGCGACAGTAACTAAGGTGTTATTGCTGTGGGCGGTTTCTATCAGTGGGCTAAGGTCGCGAATTTGACCGCTCGACCCCGGATATTGCAGCAGGGCGCCGAAGTAATCGCCCTTGATAAGTTCATCTGATTTTGCAACGACTACGTCAAAGCCGAAATGCTCTGCGCGGGTTTTTATGACGGCAATGGTTTGCGGGTGGGTGTCGTCGTCGACAAAGAACTGGTCAGAGTTACTTTTTTTGTTTTGGCGTTTACACATTGCCATGGCTTCAGCGGCCGCGGTGCCTTCATCTAGCATCGATGCATTGGCCATTTCCATGCCAGTGAGATCAATCAACATTTGTTGATAATTAAGCAAACCTTCTAAACGGCCTTGCGCAATTTCGGGTTGATAAGGCGTGTAAGCCGTGTACCAACCCGGGTTTTCGAGTACGTTGCGCAGCACTACATTTGGCACGATGGTGTCGTAATAGCCCATGCCAATGTAGCTTTTGAAAATACGGTTTTTACCAGCGATAGTTTTGAGCTGGGCAATGGCATCGGCCTCAGTGACAGCGGCGTCTAGCGCCAGCTCGCCTTTCAGTCGAATATTTTCGGGAACCGTTTTATCCATTAATTCTTTGACAGAACCGAGGCCCAAGCTTGCCAACATAGCGGCAGTTTGCGGTGCGCTGGGCCCGATATGACGTTGCACAAATTCATCATTAAACATCAAATGTGCAAGCGCGGCTGAGCGAAAATCAACGGACATAAGGTTTCCCAATAAAGTAATGAATACTGTGAATAAAAAAGTGGAAAATAAACGGGAGGAGCGGAGACGTTCGATATACGAAAACTGGCGACAATGGTATCAAATTGCGATGGCGGCGAGCAATCACATTGCGGTGTTTCAGCATGGGGATTGGGGCTAACTCAGAAATTTTTCTTTGCTGTTTGCTCATCTAGTCTAGCGGCGAGTTCGTAAAAAAGTGACCCAGAATGCCTAAGGTTTTTGTATGAGCAGTTTAGAAGTCACTTATGTTGTAACGCGCGCCAGAGCGGCGTTACAGCTCATCTATGTGGCGGACGCCCTTTCGATGCCCGTCCATTGGTATTACAACCCGATGGATATTCTTAAAGCTTTTCCGGGCGGTATT
>JAYWHF010000388.1:0-8801 GCA_043777855.1 Gammaproteobacteria bacterium
ATTGAAGTACGTGGTACCGAAAAACAATTATGGCAATGCCAATTATTAGCTCGCCAACCCATTGCCATAGTAGGACCACCAAAACTGGGGTTAGGAAAAAAATTTTCAGATAAATACAAAGTGCAACGCTGGGTCTTGCCTGTGAGTGAAAGTCCAATTCGTGCAGGCTTCGACAGTTTTTGCTCTTTGCATCAATTTCAGCCGGATATTATTGCCGAAGCAGATGACATGGCTATGTTGCGGTTGCTTGCTCGCGATACAGGAGCCATTGCCGTCATCCCTGAAGTTGTAGTTAAAGACGAACTCAAGCAAGGTAAATTGGTTAGTTATTTAACACTTCCAAATGCGTATGAAAATTTCTATGCAGTAACTGTGAAGCGCCAATATAGCAATTTACTTGTCAATGAATTGATTAATCATGCAATGGGCTTAGAAGTATTGAATTAGTAGTAACGGTGTTCGCTAGCAATCACAGGTAGTACAAAAATAACGGGTTCAGTTTGCGCAAGCAGAGCCTAAGGCACGATCTCTTCAAAAAGCACATTTTTGTCTGGTGTGTTTGCATGAAATCTATGCTGGCTAGTAGTACTTCGGATGGTTTAAAACCTGTTTTCACCCTATTTTAAACCGTTCCAAGGCGCTCAATGGTGTCGGGGTATTTTTCTACCATTTTAATCAATACGGCGGCTTGTGCGTTGGGTTGGGTTTGGCGCGACCTGGTTCCCAGTTTTCGAGTGTGCGCTTGTTGGTTCGTAAGTATTGAGCGAGTACCGCTTGCGACACATTTAATTTTTGACGCAAATTTAATAAATAAAAACTGGTTACGTTTGGTGTGCTCACTGTTTCGAGCTTATGTTGTTTGAGCGTGACTTTGCCTTGGCGCTCATCTTTTAGCGCTTCAAAGCCTTCGTTTAGCTCATTGAATAAATTGCGTTTCATTATTGTCCCCTCGCGTTGAGTTCTCGCGTTAACATTTCAGAAAGTAATTTGCGTTCGCTTTCGGTTAGATCAGTCATTTCGTCTTTGTCGTATAAGGTGAAAAGCTAGAATTGCGCGCCTCTCAACCACCAATAATAAATAACCCTTACTCCACCACGTTTGCCTTTACCTCTACGTTCATCGGAAAAGAGTTAAATATTTCAAATTTTCGTACATCATATTCCCTCGTATCCTAGTCCTCAAACCCGTAAAACCTCCTTTTGGGAAGCCCAATACTGTCGCAACTATCATAATCCCCGTTACCTATCCTGCTGCAAAAAAAACCTTTGCCAAGTCTAGCTGAAGAAATTTCAACTTCTTGTCCACGACTTGAGCGATCAAACTCTCGAGCAATTACGAAGCTTATAAAATCTGCAATTTCAAGCAAGTAGTGGCTGCCTGGGGTCACAAATTCAGCTTTATCGACTATGGAGCGTGCGCTTAGCCAAGTGAATTGTCTTGTATATTGAAGACCCCAAAAAATTTCCTCTGCCCATCCCTCCGTTTTTACTCCGTTACTGGAATCCTGAACATTATCAAATATCCATTTCACCGATTTTTGATGTTCTCTTAAAATAGCTAAAGTAGTTAAAAGAGAAACCTGAAATGTTTCATGTTTTTGTTTATTTATAATTACAGGTTGTTCGTTTTTATCCGTAATCTTTGAGCAGCTAGAAATATTGAAAAACATTAAGTCAGTTTGAAAATCATGTATTATTTTTGCGACCTTAAAAGCAAAATTTGTTTTTTCTTCTATCGTTAAAAACGAATTTTTACTGTTCCATATTTTATAAAAGTGCAGGGGTGTACCAGGGTCGAAATTCGGTATGGATTGCTTTAGTTTCAATAACTCACTTTTAAGCTTCTCTTGTTTTTTTATGTGACAAAAAACTAATGTTATTGTAAAAAAATTTATTGGTAATTTTGAGTATTTAGGAAGAGGAGTATCTATGTACCTTCCTGCTTCATCACCATAAAGGTACCATTTTGATTCTACTTTTTTGTCAGGTGTATGTGCATGAAAACTATGTTTGCAAGTATCAACTTTACACGTTAGTGGAATTGAAATCGGTACCCAAAATATATCGGGAGTTGCTGACTTTGAATATTGAATTGGACAGTCAAGCTTTTCTAACCAATTGACTGACACATTTTCGCCACATTGAGGGCAGCTAATTTTTACTGCTTCAATAGATTGCAATACCAAATTTGGAGCGGGACGAATCGGTCTTCTTAAAATACCTTTCATTTTAATGTTTCCCTAATAGTGTACCGCAGTTCGGATAGTCATGACTCGATAGGAATGATATAAGTTTTTTTGCTGCTTTATTACGAATGGCACATACATCCAGTCGTTTCGTTGATGGAATAGTTATGCCTAATATTCACTAATAAATATTTCCCCGCCAATCTGCTTCAATTACCCATACTACTAATTCTTGATCAATTACCTCATAAACAACTCTGAAATCTCCAAGCCGATAACGATATCTATTAGAAAAGCCTTGCATAGTTTTTATGTTAGGTCCTGTTCTGGGGCTTGTTTCAAGATATTTCATTTTTTCTAAAACACGCCGTTTCATTACGGGATCTATTTTTTTAAGCGATTTCTCAGCATTTTTTGAAAAGCGCACCGTATACATTAACGCTTCTCCTTCAAAAGTTCGTCAAGCGTCTTTAGCTTTTTAATTTCGGATTTTTGTGTTTTTAACTTCTCCATAGTTGCTTCCTGGTTCATCCTTTTTTCAAGCTCTTCCTCATTGATTGCGCTGTTTTTGTCATTGGTATTGTTAGTCATTTTCTGAATCCTTGAGTAGTTCGTTAAGTGTTTTTGATTTCGGATCGAATGGCTCACCTAATTGCGAGTCAATTTCATCTTCTCTTTCTTCAATTTTTTCTAACAGAAATTTGTAAGCGTTTGGCTGAATGATCACGCCTATGACTTTTCCATTGCTGTCTTCAATAATTATATCTTCACCATCTAGTGGATCGGGATTGTTTATTTGATGAAGTAAGGTAGAGGGTAGTGTGTTTGATTTTATTTTCATGTTGGCTCCTGCTGTTATGCAAATCTACCGTACATAATGAGATGTATAAAACATGATTTATAAATGTTGCGTCAATCAGGATCAAGTAATTTTTGCGAATAGTAAATAATAAAAAACCCCAACTCTTTAGAGTTGGGGTTTCGTATGTGGTGGAGGCGGGGGGAGTTAAACCCCCGTCCTATGCCACACACTAAACCACAATCTCGCACTATATCTATCAATTCAATGGCTTACGAAAATCATAAAACACAATAGAGCACTGTTTTACACTGTGGTGTAGTCATTTTGTAGTCATTTTATATTGCGTTAAGCATGTACTTTTTGCACTAAGTTAATCAATGACTCGGCTGGAATGCCTAAGCTATGATTTAATCTGCGAATCATGGGAAGGGTAAGTGCTCGTTTGCGGTTTAACACTTCATAAACACGATTGCTTTTACCGATCATTGGTTCCAGATCTTTGACGCTTAACCCTTTGCGTTCCATTTCAAATTTTATAGCTTCAATAGGATCAGGTAAATCAAGAGCGTGATGCTTACTTTCGTATGCCTCAACGAGTGTAACCATCACATCGAGTCTTTCACCTTCTGCAGAATCTGGCTCAGCCATCATTAAGCTTTCAATTTGTTTTAATGCCTCACGATAATCGGCATCAGTTTTAATAGGTTTGATGTCCATGATATTTCCTCAAGAGTTCATTAAATAGTTTGTACATCGATTTGATCATACTGGGCGTGCGTGCCTATAAAGCGAATATAGACCACTTTGTAGGGATAATTAATCCACACTACCAAGCGGTACTTATTTCCGGCGATATTAAAAACAACCCTGCCATCTTTCAGAATGCTCGCATTACCAAAATATTGTTTAACTTCAGCAGGAGAAGACCAGTTGGCCTTTAGTGTATGACGATACCAAGCTAGGGCAGGTTGCACCACATCATCATAATGAGGCTTGTCTTCCCAGAACGATTTCATTGTAGATAAGGCAATAATTCTCATAGATTGATATTAGTCCCATTGTGGGACTAATGCAATCATTAAATCAGGTAAGGGGAATACATGGCTGAGGATATGTATATTGGCGTGGGCTAGGTAATGCGACACCAACTTGCAAATTTGAATTTCAATACCAATATTTGGAAGTCTATCTTTGTAGGGGCGGCGCCGCCTGTGATGAGAATAAAAAATAAGTGGTTTGTCGGCGCTATCGAGAGAAAACCAATGATAAGTGGTCAACGCTTTTCAGGTCGGCGCTATATGACTCAAAGCTACTACCATCCCTTTCAATCAACACTTTAATTGGATAGGCCCCGACAAAGAATGCATCCACTTCTTCCCCCGCGCCTACCGCTTTTTTCAGCTCATCCATTTCAACCAAAAATGCTTTCTTTCGGCGAGACTCATCAATACACGCTTGGGGTATATTAACCCAGATGCGATATGTCTTTTTGCCTTCCCGTACAGGTGTTGCAAAGCGTATTCCTATCCCGTAGTCCTTTTTATAGAGATTCAATTTATCTATCGTGCCATAGTAGATCAGTCCCGTTTCATCGCCGAAGTACTGTATTTTTTTGAAAAACCGAGAGAAAGCTTTAGTTTTACCCGCAATGGTAAACTTTCCGCTCTTACTATCTTCATCACCAGACAAAAAACAGTCCACTACCAAATCTAAATAGCGTGTTCTTGTACTTGTTTGACGTTTTTCATTTCCACTGCTGCTAGTGCCATTTTCAATTGATGGCACACCGACACTAGTCGTTATGATTGAGGGCGTGCCGATGCTAACGCTCTTACGTTTACGGGGATTTAGATCTAATTCCGTAGGGAAATAGGTAGGTTTGTAATCATCCTCGTTTTCAGCAGGGCGACGGATCTTTCCACTAGATGTCCCATGTTGAAGAAAGCCGCACTCGGTTTTATGTCCATTCTTTGCGCGAAAGTGTAATGCCCGTTTGGACTTACGTGGCATGTAGATTCCAACCGGCGTTAGGGTTGCGCGACAGTCTTTGTTTTCGCAAAGGAATGTCAGTTCCCTACCAAAGTATGCGTCATCCTCATCTGTGTAGATTTCGCGTGCCTTATAGGGTGACAGGGCATCCTTAATCTGATCACAATAAGCGCGACCTAAGTTCATTGCCATTTATCCTTATATCTCCTAAAAAAGCATTTGAAAGGCTATTTGGGACTGTCAGAAGGGTTCTCAGAATCCGGCTTAATAAGATTTTCGGGCGAGCCAATAGTTTTGACGTTACGCAGAGCTTCATTTTGCTCTTTGGTTCGCTTACCAAAGAGGCGCTTGGCCGCATCTTTGGCGTGCTGTTGTGCTAGCTCTTTATTGATCTGATCATTTTTATTCATAGTTCACGTACCAGGTAATGAGGGTTTCCCTTGAGCCCCTTTTGATGACTAAAACCTCCATGCTGTAAGTAAGAGCGAAGCACTTTGTCGTTAATTGGATCAATGATTCTAAATTGTTTTGCACCAATTCGTTTTGCATAGGTTTCATAAGCCAAGATTGATATGGGAACCATCTCGCTTGAAAATGGACAATTACTTGGAGCCTTTTCTATGAAGTCTAATCGCATAAATGTGCCGTTATAGCTCGGTCTACCAAGCGCTAAGGTACAAAGTTTGTTGCCTACCCATACCGCGAGGTCAAAGGCTTTAGGGTGGCGATGAATGTATCTGTTTGCAAAATGCCAATCCCAATCGACAAACCTAGCAGGATCGTTATCCCATAACCTTGATGCTGCTATTGCACCATTGTCGATGCCTTTCAATTTAGTTGCGCGCTTTAAATAAGCTGGCAATTCCGCATGAGCGATAGCGCGAGCGTCAATCCTTAGTGTTTCATAGTTGTTAAATGCTACTTTATGCGACTCTTGCATGAAAACTGTTCCTTGGGGTTATGATTTCTGCCAGAGTATAAAACAATTAAATGGAAGTAAAATTGATTTTATATGTTTCTGATAATCACCATTACAAATTATGTTAATTTGGCGAGAGTCATTTTTCACATAGATGTTTAACATTTTCTGTTTCCTGTGCGCGGAGCATGTATGAGCGATGATTTCGAAGTTGATATGGTTTCGGAGTGGGTGGGATACCGACTCTAAAAAAAGCCGTAGTATTTAACTGGTTTCTGATGCAATCCATTTACTACGATAAGTCAAAAACAAAAAGGATTAGCTTTTCAGTAGGAATACATGGTTATAGTTCTCCACCTCTGTGTATTACTCGATTGAATTCTTTGAGTTGTTCTTCGTTTAAAGGTTGCGCATCTGGGTCATCTAATGCCGCTTGGTGAATCTCATCCTCTGTCATGTTATTGAGCCGCTCAAGATCGCTTTTACTGTTGGTTTTGCGGTTTTTAATGTCTTCTGCTGTAAATCTAACCATATTGTCACCTCTGAATATAAAGCTTAACCACAGGTTTTTCTGCTAATAGCGTTAAGATAAATCGTTCCTGCTCTTCATCCATTTACTACGTAAAAAAACAAAAAATTTACCTTTTCAGTAGAATTTCGCAACAAATATATTGCGCTATCGGTTAAAGGGTTTAGATCAATTGATTGGCCTATCCATTTACTACAAAAAACAAAAATTAGCTTTTCAGTAGGGTGCATGGTTAACCTTGCTTAAAAAGAGAGAAGTTTGTGAGGAACAAAAGCGGTAAATGAAATTGGGTATGGTCTGAGTATGGTCAAACAAGGCTAAGCCATACTTCACCTTACAAACGAGTAAGGGTTGTAATGAAGCCTTACAATAAAATATTGGCAACCAATCTCGGATCAACCAGTTTACGAGTGCCTTGGCCTACCAAAATATAAACAGTGTTTCGCGTAACAAAATAATAACCATCCTCAAAAACTTTGAGGGGTGTAGATTTTACAATCGACCCGCTAGGCCAGCGATTGCGCTCATCAAAAAGTAAAAATTCAGCATAAATTATTGCTGGCTGAACTCCCGCGTCATCAAAGTTATCGCGCAAATCATCTGTAATCTGATAATCCCACCAGCTCCAGTTTTTTACAGCACAAAGTGGTGTATTAGGATATTTAAGGCTCGCTGAATCAATAACATTTGCTAGATTGACTTCATCACATCCAAAATCACAATAATCGCCTTTTTCAAGAAAAAGACGCATAGATGCGACGAGAGTGCTATTTAGATTGTTCATAGAAATTTCATTGAGTGTATTTAGGTAGGCTGCTGCCTACAAATAATGCATTTCCTTTTAATGACCGGAATGCAAAATAAGAATATTAAGAATAATAATAAGAATGCTATGAAATCACTCGGTTCGCTACGCTCGCTGCGTGATTACATAGCATTCGAATTGCTGGTGTCGGATACCATGTTTTGAACCCACCCACCTTGCTGAGTATCAAATCGTTGACACATTGCGAATCCGTCAAAATCAGGTCCTTTAATTTTTACCATGCATTCATTGATCGGATATAACTCATATTCTAGTGCGGCTATTTGTTCATCGTTAAAAACAGCCTCAGTATTGTCAAACACAACTTTGTAATGATATTCCACTTTAGGAAAGTGACCATTATTATAACTAATATAAATGGCTTTAGCTTTTGATAAAAACTGAAAAACCTCTTTCTTAGGCGGTGCTGGCTGAACAGGAATAGTAGGAATATTTTGTGAGTTATTTGTTGGATTACTAACCTTAGAAGATAATTTTTTGGTAGGTATTTCTTTGGTGTCAGAGAGCCCATAATAATCGCGTACACGATGAATACCAAAAAAAGCGGCAACCAATGCAATGAAAATGACGATAATGCTAATTTTAATCGAAAGGCCACCAAGAACATTAAAACGCTTATCAATGCGCGCCTCATTACCAGCATCACCGGTAACAGATTTTGTATGACTTTTATAAAGTAAATAAATTTCTTTTTGAAATTTTCCGTGTATTTCTCTATCTCGTTTTGAAATTGGCGGTGAAGCTCCTGTGATTGCGCCATAATAAACATCTACACGATACCGTTTATCTAAACCAAGTTTTGTAAGTTTTGTCACTCTAAATGTGGTTTCAACAAGAGAGCGCGCAAAACTAGCTATCTGACTCAAATCTTGAGTAACAAACACAACTTCTGTAGATGCACCATTTTCACCTACAAGGTGGCGATGTTCAGCCAAAAATGTTTTATCCTCAGGACGAACCTGATTAGCTTTCATTCCCGATGGCCACAACCGCCAAAGTTCATCAATAACAATAATTGCGCCCGGATGAAAAACCTCAGACCACCACAGAGGGTTGTCGATAATATCCTGCGTGTTGAACTGAATAGGCGACATGTTGAAGCGTTTCATGCATTCATTATGATTCATGGGGATGTTCGTAAATATTCCACGCTTTTGCTCTAACGCAAGCTTGATAACATTTTCAACAACACCATAGCTTTTACCATGTCCCGGCAATCCTGTGTAAGCTGCAATAGTCATTAACCAATACCTGGAATACGTCGAAGGAGAAATCGTGCAGTGTAAGCTGAAACAACAATAGCGATTCCAATATCCAAGTGAAATGCTGAAGCCGCCCAAGCAATGTGAGGAGGCAAGGAGTGAGTGCCAATATTTTCTAAAAAATCTGGAACTGGAATTGCTTCAAATACGGCGACGAGACCGGAAAGAATAGAATCCCATAGCCACACCCCAAATGCTTGTAGTTCATCACGAATCCAGCCAAGAGCACATGAGGGGTCATACCAATTGCAAGTGTTTTCAGATTCTGTTTCTGCCATATTTATGCGCT
>JAYWHF010000389.1:0-8798 GCA_043777855.1 Gammaproteobacteria bacterium
CCGTACGTGCCGTTTTTCGGCTACAGAGAGGACAGGACAAGTATTCCTTACGGCCTGATTCGCCGAATGATCCCCGCACAAGACGAGATAAATCACCGCCGAAGCAAGCTCACATATTTGCTAAATGTTAAGCGGATGATTTTAGATAACGACGCGTTGCATGGACTGACTCAAGAACAGGCCATGGACGAGCTGCACCGTGCAGACGGAATAATCACGCTAAATCCAAGCCGAAAAAACCACGATGCGTTCAGGGTTGAGACAGACTCCGGCATTGCATCGCAACAATTTCAGGTTTTACTTGATTCGCAGAAGCTCATACAAGATGTTGCCGGTGTTTGGTCTGCGGTTCTCGGAAAAGAATCTGGGGCGCAATCCGGTGTTGCGATTAACTCTCTTGTAGAGCAGGGCACCGTGACACTCGCAGAGCTCAACGATAACTACAGATTTTCCCGCAAAATGGTCGGGGAACTATTGTTAGCACACATTGTTGACGATATTGCGGACCGCGAGAAATCAGTGCGCATCAATGTTAACAAGCCGTCGAAAACTAAAACTGTCGTGCTAAATCAGCGCGTTATTGCTGACGACGGAAAGCAGACAATTACAAACAGTGTGACGCGGACAAAAACCCAAGTAGTCCTTTCAGACATCACTGCGACTGCCGGCTATCGTCAGCAAATGAATGCGATGCTGACGGACATGGTGAGTAAGTTGCCGCCGGAATACCAAGTGCCATTGCTTGAGCTAGTGATCGAGAGCAGCGATTTATCTAATCGTGATGAGGTTCTTGCGCAGATTCGAAAAGTTTCTGGCGCCGGAGATCAAAAAGACATGACTCCGGAAGAAATTGAGTCAATTGCTGCCAAGAAAGAGCAGGACGCGCAGGCGGCACAGTTACAGTTTGACGGACTCAAGGCTAGCGTCGACAAGCAGGTCGCCGAAGCGAAAAAACTGATGGCAGAAGCCGCTGCGATTGAGGGCGATGCGAGTATTGAGCTAGAGACCAAGCGCGCAATGTTAAGTAAGATTCAGGCAGAGACCAAGAAAATAGTCACTGATGTTGTCGTTGCTCGCAAGAGCCTCATCACAACGATAGATAGCGAAATACAAAAGACGACCGAAAGCATCCCAGGAATGTCAGGTACAAATAAAGCCGCATAAGCCGCTCAATGGAGCGGTTTTTTTTACGCAAAAAATTACAAGAGCCTCGCCAATGTGCGGGGCTTTTTCGTTTCTGCACGCCCGAGCGATAGAAGGCAACCCTACGCAATCATGCGATAAATGACGGAGAGTTAAATGAGTGCAACTGAAGGTTTAATTAGCGATTTAGATTTTGGCAACGCAACAGAGGCGCAAATAAACGCGGCAATTGAGAGCGGTGATCCAGCGACACTAGAAGCGTTGATGCGCGGTGAATTAATTTCGCCGCAAATCATCGTGGAAGAAGAGCCAAAAATCGAAAGCCCTGATCCAGAAAAAAAACAGGACGAAGAAAGCGCGGCGTCCGGCGCAAAAGCTGGTGAAGAAAAAACCGATGCTGATGAAAATATGGATGGCGACGTGCTGGCGAAAGATGGCAAGCACCTTATACCAAACCATGTTTTAGCAGGCGCACGCGCACAGTCGAAAGCCAACGCGGAGCGAGCCTCTGCGCTAGAGGATCAGCTCAATGATGCTAAGGCAAAGTTGCAAGCTGCTGAGTCTAGTAGCAGGTCAATTGCAAAACTGCTCGAGCAAAAAGGCATAGATGTTAATTCGCTGGCAGACGACGGCATCACAGAAGCTGACATGCAGGAAATCGCAGGTTTGGACCCTGTTTTAGCCAAAGCAATTCGCGTTTTACAGCAACAAATACCCGCACAAGCACCGCCTTCCGCCGCTGAGCAATCAGTGGAGGCCAACCCGGCACGTGCTGCGATAAATGCAAACACTGATTTATCGGCGTGGGAAAAGTCCGATCCTGATCGTTGGGATTTTGCTGTTGCTGTCGATGAGCGAATTAAGGCTGACCCAAAATTTTCCTCTCTAACTCTCCCAGAAAGATTTGCCGAAGTTGCACGCAGAACCCGAGCAGCTTTTGGCGACGACATAAATGTAACCGAAAAAATTCCTGAAAAATCGACGGAATCTATAGCCGCAATTGCTGAGCGAAAGGTCGCTGAAGCAACAGCAAAAACAATTCCTCGATCACTCACAAATCTGGGCGTTTCGCCCACCACCGAGCGACCTCTCACTGAAATGTTGGCCGATATGTCGGCTGATGAGGTAGCTGCACGCATGGCAAAAATGAGTCCTGCACAGCTAGCGGAGGCCCTTGGCGGAATTATCTAATTTCACGAGGCAATCATGACTGTTGTAAAGTCCGGCTCACCTGCAGCCAATAAAATATTTAACGCGGCGCTGTTCACCCAAGCCACTCGCGCTAACAACTTCACCAACTTAATGACTGACAATGCGCCAAAGTCAGTCGATACAAACAAAAACAATCCATCAAAACAAACTCAGTCAGGCGCACCCATCGTGCGTGTGACCGACCTCGCCAAATCCAAAGGCGAGGAAGTGACTATGGATTTGTACCACGAACTTAAGGGCCGCCCAACCATGGGTGATAAAAAGCTCGCGGGTCGTGGTGAGAGCTTAACAAGTTCGCAGTTCACCGCGAAAATAAACCAAGGTCGTCACATGCTGGATTCCGGCGGCAAGATGACCCAACAGCGCACGATGCAAGATTTAGTTCAGATTGCTAACTCGATGCTCGCGCCCTATTACCTCAAATATTCCGACGAAGTAACTCATGTTCAACTCGCCGGAGCTCGTGGAAATGACTTGGCTGGATGGATATTGCCGGACGCGTCTGATTCAGAATTCAACGAGTTGATAGTAAACCCGATCGTTCCACCAACGTTCGATCGCCATTTCTACGGCAACGACGCAACCAGCTTAACCAACTTGGATTCGACAGATAAGTTTAGTCTGGCTGACGTTGATAAGTTGCGCCTTGCGATCGACGAAATGGCGAACCCATTGCAGCCTGTTAAGTTCGCCGAAGACCCTGCCGCCGAAGACAATCCGTTTTATGTGTTGTTGGTCACGCCGCGCCAGTGGTACGACATCAACCGCAGCGCTGACGGCTCGATGATTCGCACGCTGCAGGCCAACGCATTCGCTCGCGGCAATCAGTTTAAGCACCCAATTTTCGTAGGCGATTGTTGGTTGTGGAATAACATTCTGATTAAAAAGTCGCGTCGTCCCATCACGTTTAACGCGGGCTCATCTGTAACTGTTTGCACTAACACTGCAGACGCACAGACCACCAACGTTACAGCCGCAGTGAAAACTGATCGCGCTATTTTGTTGGGTGCTCAAGCATTGGCAGATATTTACGGCCAAAGCGGCAAGGCCTCAGATGGCGGTTATTATTTCTCGATGAACACTGAGGATACTGACCACGGCAACGCAAAAGAGCACTCGATCGGGTGGATGAACGGAAAGGCAAAAATCCGCTTCAAAGGTGTGAACGGTTGGGTCAGCGATCACGGTGTTATGGTTCTCGATACTGCACGCTCATAAAATTTAAACAATACCAGCGCGGGAGAAATCTAGCGCTTTTTTTATGTCTTTTTTTTCGTGGAGATAACACGACATGGCAACACTATTAGCACAAAGATATGCACGTAAACCCGCCAACGGCGAGTGGGGTGATGCAAGCATTTTCTCATCATCAATCATTTTAGCTGCGGCGCCAATCGCTGACGTAATCAACTTTGCATCACTTCCAGCGGGTTGCGAAGTGATAAACGTTGAGCTTATCAATGACGCGCTCGGCGCCGGCGTAACACTCAATTGCGGCTATGCATTTGTAGACCCGACAAACGGTACGGCAGTGCCCGCGTATTACCAAGCCGCAGCATCTAAAGCGACGGCTGGCAAAACGTCGAGCGTTGCTCATCCAATCACGCATAACGATCCGACCGATGTCACCGCGACTATCGCAGGTGGCGCAGCGACCGGCAAGGTCACGGCAATTATTACGTATCGATTCGTCGGCACGTTGTAATTTCTTGGTAGTTTTTGCTGCCCTTTAGCCCACCTAAGACGTGGGCTTTTTTTGAGGATTATGTATGTCTGCAATTATTAATATTCTGATCGCGCTTGTTTATATCGGCACGCGCCCGTTTAAGGTTGACAACGTTTGCGGTACGGGGACCACATGGCATGGCTACGGCGATGTTCAAAGCGTAGAAAAAAAGTATTACCCCCTGTTTCTCAAGCATCCTGATGTATGGATGACCGAAGAAGATTTTAATAGGATCGATGTGAGCGCCATAAAACCCGATGGCTACAACGCCGACACAGATTCGTTCGATTCGCCAAGTGAAAATACCGAAGTCGATACCGCAAAGTTAGAAGATGAAAATACTGAAGTCGAAGAGGTTGTTAGCGGATTAATTTCGGTGCAGGGCGCAATCTTATCGCTAGAAGACGGCAACCCGCTGCATTTCAGTTCAACTAATGGCGTTCCGATTGTTTCGGCTGTTCGTGATGCCGCTAACGATCAAACCATAACGGCGGCGCAAGTTCGCGAAGCTTGGGCGGACTTGAATGGAAAAGGCGGCATTTAATCATGATAAAAGTGCAGGATATTTCGGCGCGGGTGCAGGCTGCGCTGCGTGATGCGGACCAAGATAATTGGCCAGAAGAAGTTATTTATGAGGCGATCTACGAAGCCGAAAAAGTAATCGTGAATTTCCGACCCGACGCAAACCCGATAGACGCGACGTTAACTTGCGTTGCTGGCATTAAGCAAAGTATTGCCGCGTTGAGTCCTGCACCTAACCGCCTGCTATCTGTTAAATATAATCGCGGAGGCGATGTTGACGGCAGATCGATAAGGCGAATTTCTCAAGGCGATCTTGATGCAATTCGTCCTAAT
Source organism: Gammaproteobacteria bacterium (assembly GCA_043777855.1). Taxonomy (GTDB): domain Bacteria; phylum Pseudomonadota; class Gammaproteobacteria; order Pseudomonadales; family Cellvibrionaceae; genus Cellvibrio. The sequence continues at coordinate 4,937 of JAYWHF010000389.1, forward strand.
TGGCGCTCCGCTGCACAGTCGGCGACGATCCGCGAATTCATGCACGATGACCGCGAGCCGCTGATATTTTACGTAAACCCACCGGCGGCTCTTGGTGCAAAAATGCAGATTGCATACAGCGCAATACCGACGGCTTACGGGGTGGTTGATGCTAATACTGTCGTCACTGTGAGCGATCTCTACGAGCCAATGCTTGTCGAGTGGACGCTGTTCCGACTGTTTGGTCACGATGTTGAAGGTTCGGTAAATCTCGCCAGAAGCAATCAGCACTTGCAAATATTCGAACGAATGATGGGCATTAAAGTGCAAGCGGATATGCTCAACTCTCCAAGCAATAAGGAGCACTCGAAATAATGGAATCGCATAGCACGGCGGAACTGCCAGAAGATATGATCGATGAAATTCAATTCGAAATTCCGGAAGCGCCGTACGATTCGGTAGTGCATCACTTGCGCCGCTCGGCAGTAAAGTTTTGCGAAGAAAGTCATTACTGGCAAGAAGAAATTGATCCTCTTGTGGTTTTGACGGGTGTGCAGTCATACGACCTGTCTGCGGCAAGAACGGTTGCGATTGTTAGTGTTATTAAAGTTTCGAGCATAGATCGTGAGCTGTGTCGCAGCCAAGACGATGCTGTGCAATATCGCTATTGGCAACCAAGCCCGTTCACTATCGATATTTTTCCTTCAGAAAATCTTAGCGGGCAAGAAATAACTATTCTTGCTTCGCTTAAGCCTGCGTTGTACAGCGGTAATTTTAAGGTTAGCACAAGCCTAATCTCTGACTACCGTGACGCGTTGATTGCTGGCGCTAAATCAATGCTATACAAGACGCCGCGAAAAGCGTGGACGGATTTGAATCAGGCGCAAATTAATCAGTATGTGTTCGATGAGGACGCACGCGATAGCTTGCTAATGAGATCGAGAGGCTATTCTCGATTGCCGGATCGCAGTGTTAGCAAAAAACGTAATTTTTACTAGCGTGAATTTCTAGGGGAATCACTGGTGACAACGCGCAACATTACAGTAACTATAAATGATTTTGATGGGCTACCGCTCAAAGATGCAAAGGTTAGCGTCCGGCTTGTGGGCTTGGGGAATGGCGTTACGGGGGCAACATCGCCCGGCATAAAAGACAGAATAACAGACGCGGCGGGTCAGTGTATTTTTGTGCTTTGGCAGAACGAACAGCTTTACAGTGATACGCATTATGAAATCACAAGCACGCACCCAACTACTAAAAAAATCATTCACAACAAAGAAGTTTTTTATGTCGGAACCGCTGACGCTGACGTTAAAGATTTAATCAATGTCGCCGCGGCGCAAGTTGACCCTAATGCGGTTTTGTTGGCGCAAATAGCTGCTGATAGAGCGACAGCAGAAACGTCTGCAGCGATTGCGGTTTCGAGTGCAGCGTTAGCAGCTACAAGCCAAGCAACGGCCGATGGCAGGGCTACGTTTGCACAACAACAAGCAGCCGCAGCCGCCGCCGCAAGTGCTATTGCTAGCGCCGCCGAATTGCAAGCAGAAGATGCAGCGCTAAGGGCAGAAGATGCAGCAAGTAATAACGTTGGCCTATCGGTTGATTACAACACTTACAGTTACAGCGTGGAGTCGACTTAATGACATGCAATTTGATTAATCAAGATATTCAAAGATACAAAGTAGGAAATGAATTTTCAAGTGTAGCGCCTACGCCTCCAGCCGGTAACCCTCCTTCAGCAATCGCCGTTCTTTTGGCTAATGTTTTTGCAACATCCGCCGCGCTTGCGTGGACGCCTAACGGAAATGCTGTGTCACTTTATCGCAGGGATGTAACTGCAAACGGCACGTTTTTATTGGTGACTAATTCGATTTCTGGTGCGGCCGCTGGCTTTCTTGACACCGGCCTTTCGCCCTCAACTCAATATCAATGGCGAATTACTGCCAACAATCAATATGGGTCATCACCCAATAGCAATACGGTTTCTGCGACAAGTACCGCCGATACGACGCCAGTAGGTAATTGGGCCATCGCAACGCCTTACCGGATTGGCCAAAAGCTACCAATGCGTTTGCTTCACCCGCGCCCCGACGTAGAAACTAGCCAGTACGCATGCCACCGGAAAGCCAATACGAATTGGGCGTACCGCGCAAGAATTTGTGTGCAGGGTGGCGAGCCGCCGTTTAAATTCGAAATTATTAGTGGACCCGTTGGCTCAGTAATTACAGAAGAGTTTGCAAGAGCGACAGACCCGGCAACCGGATTAATTGTGCATTCATTGCCGACAGATTATGCGACAGTACGCTGGAGCTCTCCGTCTGGCAACGCCAGTTGGGATGTAAAAATAACAGATCAGTCTGGGCAAATAATTAACGCGACATGGACAACGCAGACAGACAACACCGCTTTTTTAGTTGTCGATACCGCCTTAGGCAATGACGTAAACCCAGGTACATTTGCGAGCCCCGTTAAGACGTTTGTCAGCGGCGTCTGGAAAAGCAGCGCAACAGACGCAACCTACGCCAATAAAATTATTGCCTTTAAGGCTGGCGTCTATCCGATTTATCAAACAATCCCCAACCAAAATATCAGCATCAACGAAGGCGTTAAGTCCAAGTCTTACATCGCGATTGAATCAGGTGTAATTTTTGACACTACGCAAGGGCACATTTTTGTTAATACGGGTGATATTACTTTTAGCGGTATTCATTTGCGAGGTTCGCGAAACGATCAGCAAGATAATAGGATTATTCAAATCTCAAATAAAAATTCAAATTATCTGTTTGAGAAATTAACGTTCAGCCAGCAGACATTCGGCACGCAAGGTTTTGATAACCCGGCGTGCATCGTTTTTATGGATGATTCGAATTACGGACATAATATTTCGATTGTTGATTGCACGCTGCTACCTACTGCAAAAATGCAATTGATTTGTACGTTTGCTAGTGATGGAGTCTTGATCGAAAACAACGACTTGAGGGACTTAGACTTCCCTGTGTCGAATGGCGACGCCCTAATACAAATGAAGGACGACACAAAAAACGCAACCATTAGATTTAATGTGGGCACTGGACAAGCGTTGGATGGAATTATTCGAATGAGCAACCAGCAAAATGCCGGAATGCTCGCGCTCAACCAAGAAGTTATTTACAACTACATAAAAACCACGTCAGTCGACTGGGAAAGCGCGCCGATAATTTGGAATCAGAACGCAACAGGTCAGCCCAATGCAGCAAATACCCATTGTGCGCGAAATACAGTTGTATCACCGACGTATGCGCACTGCACCCGCGAATGGCTAGGCGGCGACAAAACAAAAATGTCAGGCGAGGCTTGGGTCGCTCCCGGCGGCTTCATGGTTGGGACTGGTTTTGAAAATGTTTTGCCGGTATCTGTAGCGCTCACCGCTGGCGATTTAGACGCAAACGGCAAGCTAACGAATGCGACCGGCAAACGAAACCAGCACTTAGGCAAAATCGGCTTCGAAATAGCCTCAACGTAAACTAGAGAGTAAATAATATGGTCGATTTTGTACGTCAGGTCTCATCCGCTTTTGCAAGCTCCTACACTGGTGCTCCAACGCTCGGCGCAGTTCAGGCCACAGCCGGTGACATGATTCTTGCGGTTTATAGCTATCGCAAGGAGTCTGCTGATCGGATCATGGCCCCGCCGGTGTGGAATGGGCAAACGCTTGTGCAGCTGCAGGCACGGGTGGAAGCCCCGACCGGTAGCGCGCAGCAATGGGTGCATATGTTCTATGCAATCGCTGCGACGTCTGGCACTTACAATCTCGTCGGTTCTGTCTCTGTTGGCGATACGATTGTTCTCAACGCCTCCGCGCTGGTTTTGTCGGGGCCTTTTGATGCGTCGCCATTCAGTGCAA
>JAYWHF010000390.1:0-3156 GCA_043777855.1 Gammaproteobacteria bacterium
TGAAGCCAGAACTGCTCCACTAAACATTCCGAAAAATCGTTTGGTTTACTCGCCTCATACCTACGGCCCCTCTGTTGCGGTTCAAAAACAGTTTATGGACCCGGCACAGCCACAATGTGCTGAGCTTGAGGGTGATGCGTCTGCGGCGGCCAAATGTAATATTGTGATCGATAAAGCCAAGCTGGAAGCGGGTTGGGATGAGCACTTTGGTTATTTGCGTGCGCAAGGTTTTGCCATGGTAGTTGGTGAGTTCGGCGGCAATTTGGATTGGCCAAAAGGTGCCACTGTACCTGACCAACAAAAATGGAGTCATATCACTCCGGGCGTTGTGGACGGTCAATGGCAAACCGCGTTTGTAGAATATGCTAACCGGAAAAAAATTCAGGGTTGCTATTGGTCCATCAACCCAGAATCTGGGGATACAGGTGGCTGGTATGGTCACGCGTACGATCCAGTATCTAACCCCGCCGGTTGGGGTGAATGGCGTGCGTTTGATCAGAGAAAAACCAATTTGTTGAATACACTTTGGGGTAACTAAGCGGTATTTTTAGAAATGCTCGACGACAAATTGAATAGTCATTATTTGATTTGAACAAAATAGCCAGGTACCGATGATGTCAGCAATATTGATATCAACGGTATCTGGTTTTTTCATTTTCTATTTTTTAGCTAGGAGATTGTTATGAACTTAAAAAAATATCTTTTTGGCTTTGTATTATTGTTTTGCCACTTTAACGTTCTGGCGCACGGTTTGATTGAAAGCCCGGCGTCGCGCAATTGGTTTTGCGGGGCTGTCACCAAACCCGACGAGGTGGATAATGGTATTGCGAGATATCCAATTTGTGGAACAGCATTCGCCATTAATAAACAGGCAGGCTACAGCTTTATGACGGTTGTTACCCATGCCTTAGGCCGTTCGGCGGTCTCGCCTTTGCCGCAACATGTGTGCGGTTTCTCTGGTGAAAATTGGCAGGGCGCTGAGACACCTTGGGACGTTCCCATGCAATGGCCAACGAATGCCATGAGCTCTGGGCAACAAAATATCGTCTGGAATATTTCCTAGGGGCCGCACTTTGATGACACCAAAGAATTCAAATATTGGATTACCAAATCCAACTTTGTTTTTTCGCCGACAAAGGCGTTGACCTGGGATAATTTTGAACCAGCGCCCTTCTGCGTATTGAATTACGATGATAAAAATCCTAATGCGAATCCCAATGTGATATCCAACAAGGCGACAGCGCATTTCACCACGAAATGTAATGTGCCTGCACGCAGCGGCCACCACGTTATCTATGGCGAATGGGGCAGGTTGCCACCGACTAACGAGCGGTTTCACGGTTGTATTGATGGAAATTTTGGCGGTCAAGTACCTGACCCTGTTGTTGCGGTTTTATCGGCTACGCCAGCAAATACCACGGTGGTCGGTGCAGGAACACTGGCGTTAACGGCGGCGGCTTCGCGAGGCACCAATCTCCGTTATCAGTGGAGTTTAGAATCCCCCAATAACGCGCTCTACAGTTTTTCAAACACCACAAGTGTGAATACGACCTTGACCTTCAAAAACCCTCAAGCGCTAACAAACTTCACGGTGCGTTTAACGGTATCCAGCGGCGAAAATGTTGATAGCGCAGCCTTAGTGTTTGTTCATACAGCGAGTACAGGTTCGAGTTGGACGGATTTAGGTGTGCTTACAGCAACCCCAGTCAATATGACGATACAAAGTAGAGTTAATCTTCGTTTAGTGGGTGCTGACGGTAAAGATACTTTTTTACCTAATCTAGGCCTAAGCATTACAAGAGCGAACTCATTGAGTAATGCGTGGCCTGCCGCGCTGGCGCAAGCAGTTAATTCAGGTGATGGAAAAGTTCAGATAGGTTTACTCGCGAACGGTGTCATCACGCCAGTCAAAGATGCGACAAGCAATAGGGTTTATGCATTGTCTCCCAGTGCCTATGTCAGTGCATTTTTGAATGTTGTGAATCCGAATGCGTCATCGAGTAGAGCATCAAGCAGTAAGGCGGTTGTAAGCTCATTGGCACAGTCCTCGGCTAAATCATCGGTCGTTGCATCAAGTAAAAGATCGAGCTCAGTGGCATCTGAAACTGGCAATTGCAGTTACGTGGTTACCAGTCAATGGAATACGGGTTTCGTTGCCACCATTCGCATCACGAATAAACGTACGAGTCCGATGAATGGTTGGAGTGTTAATTGGAACTACAGTGACGGCAGTAAGATTACAAATTCATGGAGTACGACACTCGCGGGAACGAATCCCTACACAGGTACTAATGTGAGCTACAACGCTGTTATCCAGCCTGGTCAATTCATCGAGTTTGGGTTCCAAGGCAATAAAGGCTCATCGCCGACGCCGCTGGTTCCCCTTGTCACAGGAGCTGTCTGTAACTAAAAATGAGATGCCGTAAATAAAATAATCTCTCTAGGGTTAGTCAGAAACGTAGTTGCGAACAAGGCCCGAAAGAGTTTAAAGGCGAGACGTTAAGGCTGGTGCGTGAACAAGGCTATGCTGTATAGGAGGCCGCCAAATTCTGATCTGCATTGCATAACCTGCGTGTAGGGTTTCTTTCATGATTCATTGACTCAGTTTCACTGCCAGTAAACGCGATTGGCGATTATTCTCGAAGTAGGTCACCGCAAAAAAAGAGTCTCCACCAGGTTTTGATGGAGACTCTAAAAGCAGATTTCGGTAGGTTAGTTGTGTGCGGAATATTGGACGCGTAGGTTAAGACCAAATCTCTTTAAAAATTCCATCATTTGCAGGCTGCGCCATTAAGCACTGGCTTCTGCGGTGCGCTATTAGTGCCTTTATTTCCCTGAACGCCAAACTCAATGTGCTCGCCCGGTTTTATGACGCTATTCCAAGACAAATTCGTGGCTGTGTAAGGCATGTTTCCCGTGATTGTTGCGTTCCAGCTGCTGGTAATTTTGCTACCGTCAGTGTACCCCCAGCTCACACTCCAACCGTTAATGTTTGAAGTGCCGTTGTTCTTGATACGAATTGAGCTCGTAAATCCTGTTGTCCATTCGCTAGTGATCAAGTAAGCGCAAGTACTGTTGAACGCTGCGATGCTAGAAGCAGCGCTGCTCGATTTTTTTGAGCTTATGGCGCTGGATGCAGGGCGGCTAGCTGCCGAA
>JAYWHF010000391.1:0-8767 GCA_043777855.1 Gammaproteobacteria bacterium
TAAATTATAGTCGTGAGTTATGGCCGTAAGGTATAGTAATACTTACGGATAATCATAATTAACGTTAGAACCAAGAACCAAGACTAACTCGCCCACTTCAAACAGGTTTAAATGAACGTATATATTGCCGCATTAATCGGTGGTTTGCCTGCGCGAATTGCTGTCGGAGTTCTGGCAGTGTTTTTTATGTCGGCGAGGCCCTGCCTTGCAGCCGATGAAAAAGTTGCGCAAACTGATTCTAAGATGACTGTTCGTTACCGTGATCCCGAGGATCAGCGTAGCTTGCAGAATTATAAATTCGAGCTAGTGCATCGGGCAATGGAGCTCACTCGAACAGAGTATGGCGACTACGATAATATTCCTTATCTTGGGCCTGACACCGGGCAGCAGCGTTGGGCCAGTTTAATGAGCGAGGGCAAACTTATTAATGTCGCGTGGGTGTCTCCAGGAACGTCTGTCGCTAGCGCCAATGTGGTTGCTATACCTATTGATGTGATGCGTGGGTTTCTGGGGTTTCGCATATGTCTCATTAATGCTAAAGCCCCCTTAGATCTTGGCGACGTAGTCAAAACGGGAACACTAAATTCGCTGAGAATCGGACAGGGCGCTACGTGGGATGATATTCATATCTATCGTTACAATAACATCAACCCCATTTTAGGCCCTACAGTTGTCAGTCTTTTTGACATGCTGGGGTTTGGTCGTTTTGATTGTATTGCGATGGGCGTGAATGAGGTTTTTACATTGTTAAATGAGAAAAAAGCGAGCTATCCTTTTTTAGCCGTCGATAGCAAACTGTTAATCTACTACGATTTTCCGATTTATATTTATGTGAGCAAAGCGCAACCTAGGCTTGCGGAGCGTATGCTAGTTGGTATGACGAAAATGCAGCAAAGCGGTGAAATCGACAAGCTTTTCAAGGAATATTATCCCGAGGATTTTTCAGCGTTAAAGTTAGAGGCGCGAAAGTTGATTTGCTTGAGGTCACCATTCAGTAAAAATCCTGATCAATGTACCAATATACCGGCAATTCCTAGCGTTAAAGCTCAGTAGTGGATTACGCCGTTCGTAGCAATTTGATCGGCGATCTCTGCTAATAAAAAATCGACATTGAAACGTAAAATGTTTTAAATCCAACCTTTCTGACGTGCTATTCGTGCAGCATCCACTCTATTAGCCGCACTTAGTTTTGAAATAGCTTCTGATAAGTAATTCCGTACGGTTCCTTCTGATAAGTGCAAGGTATTTGCTATTTCTGCGGTCGTTTTTCCTTCGGAAGCAAGCCTTAACGCGCGGCGCTCTTTATCGTTCAGTGGGTCTGTCTCACCCAGTGCCATCATTGCCAGCTCACCGTCGATGACCCGTTTGCCATCCATAATGCGATAGATCGCTTGAATAAGTTGGTCGGACGGCGCGTCCTTTAATAGAAAACCCGAAACGCCCATATCAATTGCGCGGCGAATATAGCCTGAGCGGCCGAACGTGGTAATAATTATAATTTTCGTCGTAGACTTTTGTTGAATTAACCATTGCGCCAATTCCAATCCAGACCGCCCTGGCATTTCAATATCGGTTAATAAAATATCGTAGCTATTTTGTTTTAGTAAAAGCCAAGCTTTGTCGCCGTCCTCGGCTTGAGTGATATCAAAATTAGGTTCCATGCCCAGCAGCGCTGCAAGTGCGCCACGCACCATAGCTTGGTCTTCAGCTAATAAAATTTTCATCGCTAATTGGCCTGCGTTAATTCGTAAGCGGGTAGGGTGATATCGAAGCGACAGCCGTTGGTAATTTGCGCGCTTATATCCCCGGCGATCGCATGCAGTCGTTCTTGAATACCGTTTAAGCCGTTGCCCGGAGTTATCGACTTGATGGATCCATTGTCCTGCAAACTAATAAAAATATTTTCGTCAGATGCACTAAAAGTAAGCTTGCAATGGTTGCCTTTGCTATGCCGTAAAACGTTTGTTGTCAGCTCTGTTAGCGCCAAAATCAATGCTGTTTCGGCGCGTGGGGTTAGCGTGGGGATTTCACCGGTTAAATCTACTGAAAATCCGTTTTGTCGTAACTTGTCACACAATTGAATAACTTCACCCGACAGGCCGCGATGTTTATAGCCAGATACAGTTTGGCGAACAAGGCTTAGGCTCTCTCTTGCTATTTGGTGTAAGTCAGACAAGTGTTGTTGCGCATCTGGAATTTTTTCTTGTTTTAGCAACTTTTCGGCGAGCTCCGCTTTTAGCGCAATGGAGGAAAGCGTGTGCCCTAAAATATCGTGCAGGTCGCGCGCTATGCGTTCGCGTTCAGCAATGACGGCGAGCTGCTGAATTTCTTGCCGGCTTTGCAGCCAACGCATTTTGGCAGCCATGCTAACTCTCTCGATGTAGCCCCATAAACTAATTGCTACGATTCCGGTAATGGCCGGTAGCGCGAAAAAAGGTACGGGATAACGATAGTAGACGTGAAGCCCAAGAATTATTGTAATCATGCTGGCTAGCAAAATGACATAAGTGCGGGGCGTGTAACTAATTCCAATTAAAAAACCGACGTAGGGGAAAATGGAGCTTGACCCCGGCGACACAGGAGTAACGATTAACGCAATAGCTGTTATTCCCACAATGGGTTTCCATGCGAATTTCGCGTCGAGTGTTGCCGCCCAGAGATATAGTGCAACAAAACCAGAAAACGCCAGTAACAGAAAGATGGTTTTGCTAAAATCGTAATTCATTTCATACATGGGTACAAAATAATACAAGCTGAATATCAACCAGATCCAAGGTCTCTCAAAAAAAAGAGGTAAGCCACACGCTTTCATAAGAGCCTCGTCGAGTAAATATTAAGGGCGGGAAATTGCTGAGGTAGCCTTTCGTAATGTCATTATCCTTCATTTGCTAAATAATAGGCCATCCCCGAAAGTCATGGACTAAAAGTGACAATTGTCAGCGTGGCACCAAGAGGCTTCTTTGGGAAAGGTGTTAATTGTTAATGTGGTCTTGTTATACTTGTTTCCGCCAGTTGGCACGGTTAGTGATTTTTTGAATTAATGAGGTTGTTATGGAACAGTTTGTCGAGACTTTACTCTATCGCTCACGTTGGCTATTGGCGCCGATTTATTTAGGGCTAAGCTTGGCGGTATTCGCGCTGGGCATTATGTTTTTTCGAGAAGTCTATCATCTTTTTTCGCACATACTGACGGTTGAAGAAGCCGACATGGTGCTTTCAATATTGTCGTTGATTGATATTGCGATGGTGGGAGGGCTCTTGGTCATGGTGATGATGAGCGGTTACGAAAATTTTGTTTCTACGCTGAATGTTGATGCGAATGAAGAGAAGCTAGGTTGGTTGGGCACAATGGACTCGTCTTCGCTCAAAGCAAAAATCGCTGCTAGCATCGTTGCTATCTCGTCTATCCATTTGCTAAAGATGTTTATGGATGTTCCTAATATTGCCAATGATAAGTTACTCTGGTACGTCATTATTCATATGACATTTGTTGTGTCAGCTTTTTTGATGGGGTATTTGGATACTAAAACGAAACACTGACGTTGCGCTAACAAAACCTGCAGCGGGTGCGGTAATTTTACGTCATCAATACGTTTGGTTTGGCTGCGGCAGGAATAACCGGTGGCGGTTAGTTTGTTTTTGTATGTCGGATCTTTAACGACTTGGGCCCAGGAAAGCTGATATATTTTTTTCGAGGTTTCGACATTAATTGCTTCATGGCCAAAGGTGCCAGACATTCCGCAGCAGCCTGTTTCAATTACCTTTAATGTTTGGCCGAGCTGCGCAAACACCGTTTGCCAATCTTTTACCGAGCTCACGGCATTGGTTTTTTCTGTGCAATGCGCTAATAAGGAAAATTCGCCAGAGGTAAATCTTTCGGCTTGTTTGCTGAGTATTTCTGTTTGAGTGGCTAGCCATTCTTGCACAAGTAAAACCTTGGGTGCGTTGTCGCCTAGGAGTTTTTTATATTCGCCGCGATAGGCCAGCGTCATTGCCGGGTCTAACCCGATCAAAGGAATGCCGGACGTTGCCAAGCCATTTAACAATGTCGCATTAGTATCTGCTGCTTTTGCAAAGGCTTTTAAAAAGCCGTGAACTTGTAAGGGTTTGCCGTTGGGTTTGTAGGGAGCCACTAAGGGAGTAAATCCTAGTAATTGCAGCATTTTTAATGAATCTATAACAACGGGCGTTTCAAAATAGCTGGTAAAAGCATCTTGCACGAAAATGACCGCTGTGTTTTTTTGTGCGGGTGTTAATTGTGTAATATTTTCCAGTGTAGCGAAGGGAATATTTAATTTATGCAATTCGCTGGTTAAATTAATTCCTGTTAATAAAGGGCTATCCACCATGCCGGCTACATGTTTCATTATGGCGTGTGTAATACGGGGCTTCATTAAGAAGTTATAAAGCCAGGGTGCGCGGGCGAGTGTGGGAATCATAAATTCCAAGCCACCGATAAAATAATCTTTTAATGGGCGGAGATAGCGGCTGTAATATAGTTCTAAAAATTTACTGCGAAATTCGGGTACGTCCACTTTAATTGGGCATTGCCCTGCGCAGGATTTGCATGCAAGGCAGCCCATCATAGAATTATGCACTTCATGCGAAAAATCATATTCACCACTGCGTTTACTGATCGTATTGAGTAAGCGTGAGGGTAGGGTGAATAGAAAATTGCTCCGTTTGATTGCAAGGCTTTCGTTAAGTGGATTAACACCACGTTCGCTCATTTGTTTTAACCATTCACGCATTAATGATGCGCGCCCTTGCGGTGATTGCACACGTTGACGAGTGGCTTTCCATGAAGGGCACATGGCATCGTTTGGGTTCCAGTTGTAACACAGACCGTTACCGTTGCAATGCATGCCTTCGCTATAACCTTCCCATACTTGCACAGGGATTTTTCGATTGCTTTGTCCGCGCGTTGCTACGCCATCTATTTTTAATAATTCAATGTCAGCGGATGGTGTGGCGATTTTACCCGGGTTTAATTGATTATGTGGATCAAAGCAGGCTTTAATACGCTGCAATTGTGGATAGAGTTCGCCGAAAAAAGTGGGTGCATATTCAGAGCGAACGCCTTTGCCATGTTCACCCCATAAAAGACCGTTGTATTTTTTGGTGAGCGCTGCAACCTGATCGCTAATAATGCGAACGAGCTTTTCTTGTTCGGGATCTTTCATGTCGATGGCTGGGCGCACATGTAATACGCCAGCGTCGACATGCCCGAACATGCCATATTTTAATTGGTGTGAATCTAAAATCTGGCGAAATTCCAGAATGTAATCTGCGAGGTTTTCAGGCGGTACTGCCGTATCTTCCACAAAAGGAATTGGGCGAATTTCACCTTCGACGTTGCCCAATAATCCTACTGATTTTTTGCGCATGCCCCAAATTTTATTGACGGAGTCATTGCCCCAAGCGACGCTATAACCAATACGACCATGACCGAGTTGTTGTGCGGCTACATCTAATTTATCCGTAAGATTTTTTATGGCGGCGCGCAATTCGGTTTCGTCGTCTGCAGTGAACTCGACTAAATTGATTCCCTGAATAATTTCACCACTGGGTGACGGCGGAAAAAATTCAGCCACGCTATGCCACACAATATCCTTCATTGCTAAATTTAAGACGGTTGAGTCAACTGTTTCAATCGATGTCGGTGCTGTTGCCATGAGTGCAGTTGCATCACGCAGGGCCGCATTAAAATCGCGGTAATTTACATTAATGATGGCTGCGTATTTCGGTATGGGTAATAAATTAATTTTCGCTTCAACAATAAAGGCGAGGGTGCCTTCGCTGCCGCATAAAATATTATTGAGATTAAAGTGGCCTTGCTCATCGCGAATGTGGGCGAGATCATAACCGGTTAAGCAGCGGTTGAGTTTAGGGAATTTCTCGGAAATTAAGTCGGCGTGTTCACGTTGTATTTCATTTACAAGGCGATGTACTTCGCCAATGCGATCATCGCGCGCGCTGTTAGTTGCTAATGTTAAATCGTTTATGGGGCCGGAAATCCATTCACTGCCGTCGAGTAATGCGGAACGGAGTTCCAACACATGATTACGTGTTTTACCGTAACGGCATGAGCCTTGGCCGGATGCATCGGTATTAATCATGCCGCCAATGGTGGCGCGGTTACTGGTAGAGAGTTCTGGTGCGAAAAATAAACCATGAGGTTTAATCGCGGCATTTAGCTGATCTTTTACCACGCCGCATTGCACGCGAACCCAGCGTTCTTCAGCATTAATTTCCAAAATTTTATTCATGTATTTGGATGTGTCTACCACCAATCCATCGGTTAGCGATTGTCCGTTAGTGCCGGTGCCGCCACCGCGTGGGCTGAGCACAATAGTTTTAAATTCCGGGCGCTGGCTCAGTGTTAATACCGCTTTTAAATCGGCCATGTGCTTCGGGTATATCACCCCTTGTGGCAGCACTTGATAAATGGAATTGTCGGTGGCGAGCACGGTGCGATTGGCATAGTCGGGATTTAAATCGCCGCTAAAACCGCCGTCGCGCAAGCTGTTGATAAAGGATAAATACAAGGCTTGGACGGGGGATGTTTGATCAATGCGAGGAATCATGAGTAGGCATCAGCGACAAAAAAGTGAGGGGCTCATTCTACTACTAGAGAAAGTTGTGTGCCACGTTGTTCTTTTTCTACGAAATACCCGCATGACTAGATGAGATTTAGTGCTAGCGGCTCAGATTTAATTTGAGCGTTCGTAAGGTATCCAATACCTTTTCTGTCGCTTCTTCGAGTGACAGCTCTTTAGAGTCAATGACTATTTCAGCATTTTCAGGCGCTTCATAAGCTGAGTCGATGCCGGTAAAGTTTTTGAGTGCCCCCATACGCGCTTTTCTGTAAAGCTCTTTTGGATCACGTTGCTCACAAGTAGTAATTGCTGCACTCATGTAGATTTCGATAAAGTTGTGAGGAGCAACAGCATTTCTTGCCATTAATCTATCTGCTCTAAAGGGGGATATGGTAGAAACTAAAACAACCTGCCCCGCGTGAAGCAAAATTTTAGCAACCTCCACAATGCGGCGAATATTCTCGGAGCGATCCTTGTTGCTAAAACCCAAATCAGAGCACAAGCCATGGCGAATTTCATCGCCATCTAGATGAATAACATTGCAGCCTACAGCTAAGAGCTTTTCGGCAACTGCTGCTGCAGTGGATGATTTCCCTGACGCCGATAAACCTGTAAACCAAATTATAGTGGCGTTAGAGTAATGCGTGACTGGTTCGTAGAAATTATCTTCGGATTTTTTTATTCCGGAGGGTTGGTTTGGATCTGATGTATTTTTTTGCATTTTAGTTTTTTCGTGGGCTTTTTGTAGGTTGCGATCTACTAAGACCGATCTACTAAGACCGATCTACTAAGAGTATGAGCCATGAGCAGCGACACTTCCAGATGCTGTAATAATCGCTTGTTTTAAACAATTCAATGGTTAATTCACGGGTTAATAAAACCAACGCATGGAAACACCTAAGAGCGTGACCGCTTCCGTATCCAATTGAATGCGGCGCGCTGAGAGGCCCAAACCTGCGGCTTTACACACGGCGTATTCAACGCGTAAACCCAGCAGTAGATCAATGCCGTCTTTTTTAACAGTTTGTGGCGTATTAAATTCGTATTCTTGGCGCCAGATGAATGCCCCTATTTCGGCGGAAAAATTCCACTTGTCGGTCAGCCGTGGGTTAACTATTTGGGTCAGGGTGATCCCATTGGCTGTGGCTGGGTAATACTTATGAAAATCGCTGGTAAAGGCCTCGCGGCTTTGGGTATCGGGAAGTTCGACATCCACTTCGACATCACCCAAATCCATGTAGCCTATTTCGCTGAAGACAGAACTGCCCCAGCTGTAACCGGCCGCCAACTGTGCGCCCGCACGACTGACGTCATAGTTTGTGAGCACAGCGGTGGCATTTTTTTCCACCAGCGCTGACTCAAATCCTGACTGGGATTGTTCATTCTTCACCTGAAAAATATCCGCGCGCACGTAGTGTTTATCCAGATCACTCGCCGAACCATTCATCGACGCTAGCAAAGCCACGATTAGCATCGCCATTTTTTTCGAGCCACGTTTCATCAACAGGAATCCACTCAATAGTAACAACCACATCTCGTCCATTGCACCACCACTGCCTTTGGCTTTAATGCCAACCACCCTGACTTCTGGCGGTACTACCGGCGGCTCTGCAAGAGGTCGGCTTACGACTCCCGGGTCGGCAATTGCGCCGTTAACGCTGATATCAGCATCGTTGGGGCCACCGTCTTCTAAAGTAACTTGTACGCAGAGATTTCCCGGCGTTAACCCGGTCTGCCAGTCGCTTGCCCCCGGCGGTGGGCAATAGCCCGCTATACCGAGCGCTGAGTGCAGGCTATTGTTGGTGTTCTCGACAAACGTCACCCATTGGCCATTTTGGAATTTGCGATACACAGCTTCAGCCGGAATGGGGGCTAACTGTGGAATCACCACCCGAACAGCTTGCCCGGGGATAGAGAGGTTTTTGACTACAAAATCGAAGAGACCGCCTACAGGGATAAAGCGTTTATCGGCCACAATGCCACTGCCACTCATCTCAGCTGGCAAGAGTTGCGCACCACCCGAGTTACCTTTGAGTGCGCTTGCCCCCAAACCGCAAAGTACACCCGGGTCACATTCGATCAGGTAAGACCCTTGATTTGCGGAGGTTTGCAGCAGAACGTTAGTGGAGCGCGAGGTTTCCGTAAAATCCGGGATGCCGTTGCCATTG
>JAYWHF010000392.1:0-3148 GCA_043777855.1 Gammaproteobacteria bacterium
GTAAAACCGATTTTGGTGGTGCGAAAAAAGTCGCCTTGGGTTTAGGCATTTAATAGGATGAAAACTATGAACATTAAGAAAACTATGAACTTCGTGAAAACCATGATCCTTATAAAAACTATGAGCGGTGAGAAAACTATGAAATTCATGAAAAACACTTTAACGAAAAGTATTCTGATCGCTTCCTTGCTCAGTATTTTCGCAATTATAGGATGCACAAGCCAGCAAAGAGGCGTGAAAAGCAGTGTTGTTGACTATTTATACCCTAACCAAGCAACAGCGGCTATCGAGCCCTCAATCCCTAAACTTAGCTTACCCATAAAGTTAGGGATAGCGTTTGTTCCTGAGCAATCCATACGAAGCAGCGGCTTAAACCTATGGTCAGGTGAAACGTCGCTCGCCAATGCGCTAACCGAAACGAAGAAAACACAATTGCTCGAAAAAGTCGCCGCGCATTTTAAGCGCTATGCGTTTATTGGCACCATCGAAGTCATTCCCTCCGCTTACTTAACACCCGGCGGCAGCTTCGCTAACCTTAATCAAATTAAAACCATGTACGGTGTGGATGTTATTGCCTTAGTGTCTTACGACCAAGTGCAATTTACCGATGAAGGGTTTCTTTCGATCAGCTATTGGACGATCGTCGGTGCCTACGTGGTTTCAGGTGAAAAAAATGACACCAACACATTAATAGACACCGTTGTTTACGATATCGCGAGTAAAAAAATGCTGTTTCGCGCACCGGGAACCAGCATCGTGAAAAGTAGAGCGACTATAGTGAACTTGAACGAAGAGCTTCGTACCGATAGCGTGAAAGGATTTGAGCAAGCGGCGAATACGATGATTGAAAATCTTGATAGCCAATTGGCAAGCTTTAGAGAAAAAGCAAAACAGAACCCAGAGCAGATTAAAATTGTTGACTCTCGCAGCAGCTCTGGTGGCGGGGCTATAGATTTCTTATGGCTTAGCCTTTTGGCACTGCTGTTTTTCAAAAAGTCAGAATCCGTTTGATAAACCCCATCAAGTGCATGACAACGATTTTTTGCAACGCGCTGCCTTAAGAATGTTTTCAATCAATTTATCGCAGCGTTGCTGTCTGGGTTTTGCTATGTTGCAGACCCCGGCAAACACGAACCTAAACCCACGCTATGGTTAACGGATCAGAAAAACTCAACCCAACGCTCGACCAAGTTACGGTCACCGCCCTAAAGGGTGTGGGCAGTAGCTTGGCGGCGCGGCTGGCGAAAATTGGTCTGTTTACCCTGCAAGATATATTGTTCCATTTGCCGATGAGATACATGGACCGTACCCGTATTACGCCTATTGCGGCCTTGCAACCACAGATGACCGCCGTGCTTGAAGGCGAAATCCGTGGCTGCGACATTGTCATGGGTAAGCGGCGCAGCATGGTCGTGCGGGTGGAAGATAGCAGCGGCACTATCAGCTTGCGCTTCTATCACTTCAACAGCGCGCAAAAACAGCGCTTCCTCACCGGCACTAGGTTGCGTGTTTTTGGGGAGACGCGACGCGGTTCGGCCGGTTTGGAAATTTATCACCCCGAGTACGATTTGCTCGACGAGGCCGCACCCTTACCGCTAGAGCAAAGCCTCACCCCGGTTTATCCCGCTACAGAAGGCCTGACTCAGGCTCGTTTACGGGCGTTGGCGTCCCAGGCACTCACTTGGCTTGACCGGAACTCGCTGCGCGAATTACTCCCCGACCAGGTTCGTCAACAGCTGCATCAAAGCTCGCTGGCCGATGCCTTGCGTTTTTTGCACCAGCCGCCCGTTAACGCCAATACACAATTACTGCTAGACGGCGAGCACCCCTATCAACAGCGCTTGGCGTTCGAAGAATTGCTCGCACATCATTTGAGTTTGTTGTTATTGCGGCAGCGCACTCAAGCGGACGGCGCTTTGCCGCTGATAACTAATCCTCTATGGCGGGATACTTTTCTGCGCCATCTTCCCTTTGCGCTGACCAAGGCCCAAGCGAGAGTCGCGAAGGAAATTGCCGACGATCTCGCAAAGCCGGTTCCCATGTTGCGCCTGATCCAAGGCGATGTGGGTTCGGGTAAAACCGTCATAGCGGCACTGGCGGCCTTAACGGCAGTCGCCACCGGACGGCAGGCAGCGATTATGGCGCCCACCGAAATTCTCGCCGAACAGCATCGCCTCAATTTTGGCCGCTGGATGGAACCGCTGGGTATCAAAATTGGCTGGCTGACCGGCAAGCTCAAAGTGGCCGAAAGGCGTAAGCAGTTGGCCGCTATTGCGAGCGGTGATGCGCAGGTGATCATCGGCACCCATGCACTTTTTCAAGAAGCGGTGGAGTTTGCAGATTTAGGGCTGATTGTTATCGATGAGCAACACCGCTTTGGGGTTCACCAGCGTTTGTCGTTATCCAGAAAGGGCGCAAGCCAGGGCCAAAACCGGGATGACAAACGGCGCCCCCATCAGCTGATCATGACGGCAACACCCATTCCGCGCACTCTGGCCATGAGCGCCTATGCGGATTTGGATTGCTCGGTGATCGATGAACTGCCTCCCGGTCGCACGCCTATTACGACTGTGGTGATAAGCGACAAACGCCGCGCCGATGTGATTGAGCGAGTACGCGTCGGCTGCGAGGAGGGTCGGCAAGCCTATTGGGTCTGCACCCTCATCGAAGAATCTGAGGTGCTGGAGGCTCAAGCGGCGGAAGTCACGCGCGAGGCACTTATCGCCGCCTTACCACAATTGCGGGTTGGCCTGATTCACGGCCGCCTAAAATCCACCGAAAAAGAGGCCGTCATGACGGCATTTAAGGAGAATCTTCTAGACCTGTTGGTGGCCACAACGGTGATTGAGGTGGGTGTTGACGTACCCAATGCCAGCCTGATGATTATCGAAAACCCAGAGCGCCTAGGCTTGGCGCAATTGCATCAATTGCGTGGTCGCGTGGGGCGGGGTGCGGCTGCGAGCCACTGCGTATTGCTCTATGGCTCCCCGCTATCATTTCACAGCAAAGAACGCTTGCGGGTTATGCGGGAAAGTAGCGACGGATTCTTCATCGCCGAGCAGGATTTAAAGCTGCGTGGCCCCGGAGAAGTACTCGGCACCCGCCAAACCGGAGACATGCAATTCAAAATTACGGATTTACAACGCGA
>JAYWHF010000393.1:0-3141 GCA_043777855.1 Gammaproteobacteria bacterium
TACGACATCTGCCGAGAAATAAAATCAAACGCGGTGTTGGTAGATATACCAATCATATTTTTGTCAGGAAAAAGTAGCCTACAAGAAAAAATCTTCGGCGATCAACGCGGTGGCGTTCTCACTATCCGCCGTTGCACTCGTTATATAACCCTCTTTTAGAGAAGATGTCAGCACCATCTGCCAGGTGCGATCATCATCAACAATTAGAACCTTCGCTAACTCCGCCACGCCCACTGTCTCCACAGATCAACAACCTGTTTAAGAAATAATTATGGAAAGTGTAGATGTAGCTCTGGGGATTTGTCGGGAGATTTCTAACTTTTTATTATTTAAGGCTGAGCCGCCCACTGAGTGGCGCGCAAAGCGTTCTAAAAAATACGCTGCAACGGGGCATTAGTGGCTTCTTTAACAGCGCTGATTAAACGCGAGCAACTCATCGGGTTTGTCAGTAAATACGGCATCTACCCCCAGATTCTTTAACCAAGCCCAGTCGTCAGGATGGTTCACGGTATATACCCAATTTTGTAAACCACGCTTGCGCGCGTCACTTAACAAGTCAGGGGAAAGAAAGCCCAGATGGGTATTAAACGAGTAGGCTTGCAGAGCGCTACAGCAGAGCGCGTAGTCAAGCGGAATACCCTCTATTAAAACGCCACGTCGCACCTGTGGCATAACTTGAAGGCATTGGTAGAGTTGCAAATGGTCAAAGCTGGATACGGCATATTGATCGTAACTATGCTGATGATCGCGACAGAATTCCGTCAAATTCGTTGCAAGAGCAGAAACACAGTTCGGCCCTTTTATTTCAATGTTTAACAGCGCGCGGTCGGCGACCAAGGCTAGCACTTCGCGCAACACAGGCAGACGTTCGCCATTCTCTAAACGCTGTTCACGCAGGTACGCCAAAGGTAGTTCGTTGATAATGCCCTGACCAGACACCAACTTACCAAGACGTCGATCATGGGTAACAACCAGCTCTCCTTCGACCTGATAAATATCTATCTCAATTGCATAAACCCCCAAATCCAAGGCTCGCGCAATTGCCGCTAAACTATTTTCAGGTAAAGGCTGATTGTTCGCTAATGGCCCACCGCGATGCGCAATACACTTAAGTGTTGACATACAATTTCTCGCAACTTTATTTGATATTTGATATTTGATTTGAATTTGCCGTTTATTAACCACTACCAAGTTTGTCATTTACGCATCAAACTTGAGTTTAGGCTAACAGGGATACTCACACTAATCTGCGCAGGCAGCACCATAACCGGAAGGCAAATTTCAAAGCGCGATCCTTGCCCTACACCGGCGCTAATGGCAGTAATTTGTCCGCCATGCAACTCAACGACGCGACGCGCTACAGCAAGACCCATTCCTGAACCGCTACTAGGCTCTTCCGCTATCCGACCGTCTTTAACGATGCGTTCAAAAAAAATTGGCTGCATTTCCGACGAAATTCCGGCCCCATCATCGGCAATGTCAATCACGGCAATTTGGTCAACTCGCCGCAACTCAAGGTGAATAAGCCCGCCAACATGTGAGAACTTGCTTGCGTTCGCTAAAACATTGGTAAAACATTGTATAAGTCGAGCGCTGTCACCTTCGATATAAAGCCCATATTCATCCGCCGCACATACTATTTCTTGCTGCTGTTCAACTAATAGGTGTTGCACGGATTCAATGGCGCACTTTATTAAACTGTCTAATCTCAACGGCTCCTTTTTTAACTCAATTTTTCCGCTCACGATACTGGATGTATCCAATAGCTCATCAACCAAATACCTAAGCTGCCGAACTTGACGCTTAACAATATCAGCAGCATCTCGAACATAGGGTAACGAGGCCGGAGATTGAATTAAAAGTTCTGCCGCATTCGCGATAGGTGCGAGAGGGTTGCGAAGCTCGTGCGAAAGCATTGCTAAAAACTCATCTTTGCGGTGACTTTCCTGCGTAAGAATTTCGGTGACATGAATGCTCTCAGTCACATCGTATCCATTGACAAAAATACCCGTCACCTCACCTTTCGAATCAAAAATAGGTTGATACACAAAGTCAATGTAGAGGTACTGTACGTTGCTGCCGAGCCGCGCAAGCGTCAATGGCGTTGCCACACCGCTGACCGCCTTTCCGTTGCGAAAAGCCTCGTCGAGCAACTCTACATAAGCCTGATTACTAACCTCAGGGAGGGCCTCGCGAATGGTCTTACCAATCAGTTCTCGCCCCCCCAAAAGCTCAAGATATCGCGGATTGGCAAACTCAAACCTGTGCTCTGGGCCACTCAGAATGCACATGAAACCCGGTGATTGATTAAAGAGTTCGCGCCAACGAAGTTCCGCCGCTTTTTTTCGCCGCTCTTCCATAACTTGCGCCGTGGTTTCGGTGCAAATGACAAGCACTCCACCAACGCCGGTCGCGCTGCTCGGCTCATCAATCGGGCTGTAGCTGTAGGTCCAATACACTGCCACGCGGCGGCCGTTTTTTCGCGTTATGGGCACCAACTGATTCGCATGCCACGTAGCCCCCTTACCTGACATAACCAATTCAATTTGGGGACCAATTAGCTCCCACATTTCACTCCAGCATTCACGCCCGTTCTGACCGAGAGCACTAAAACGTTTCGCCAAACCTATCGAGCGCGTATACGCATCATTATAAAATTGTATAAGGTCTGGCCCCCACCAAATAAACATCGGATGACCGCTAGAGAGCAGCAATCTAACGGATGTTTTCAAACTTTGCGGCCAGCTGGCAGGCTCACCTAATGTGGTTTTGTGCCAAGCGTAAGTGCGAATTAACTCGCCCATTTCTCCGCCCGCCGTTAAAAACTCATCATTACTGTAGCTCATAGTTTTTTGCGCCCACGTAAAAAACCGAATGGAACTTCTCTGCTTACACTCCAATCAAGAAGCATTCTCAACGCGATTTTACACACTATCAAGTCGACAAAAAGCCAAATGATGCATAAAGCACCTATAAATTATTTTTTTGGTTTAGTTGCATGACAGCACACGAATTTTGATGACAAACGATTTACTAACTGGTGATTTGTAAAGAATACTCTTCACTTTAAAACGCGCCGTAAATACTTCCGTGTAGGCTCGAATCGGCATCCATGCCTCATACGGTTTTAAAGTGAAGAGT
>JAYWHF010000394.1:0-3118 GCA_043777855.1 Gammaproteobacteria bacterium
CCAGCCACTGTTTTTGTCCGTGACTTAACAACTCGGCTTGCTTATTTAATTGATCGCCTAAAAAAATCATGTCAGCCACTTCATGGACCTTGCTAATGACCTCTTGATCGCGCTTAAAAATCAAAGCGCCAAATACGGTTCGGCCGCGAGGAAAGGAAATTTCCAAATTTTCGAACACCGTCAAATCACCATAAATTGACGGCGTTTGAAACTTCCTGCCTATACCGGAATTTACAATGTCATGCTCTTTGAGGTTGGTGATTTCTTTGTTACGAAACTTTATGGAGCCTTCAGTCGCCTTGGTACGACCACAAATTAAATCTAACACGGTGGTTTTACCGGCTCCGTTGGGCCCAATGATCACTCGTATTTCATGTTCATCCACATAAAATGTTAAGTCATCTACCGCTTTAAAACCGTCAAAAGAAACCGTCAGCCCTTCTACAGCTAACAAATAATTGGTATTACTCATGGATAGCTCCCGGAGTCGCTGAAGACGCAACAGCCTGTGATCGTGATTTAATTGGCTTCGGTTTTTCAGCATCTACAATTTTCTTTTCTTTTAACATATCACTCGAGCCAACACGGCGATTCTTTAAACTTGATAGCCAAGCTTTACATTTTGGCTCAACCTTTGTCGTATAAACGCCTGCCAAACCATCAGGAAACGCCATAACGACGGCGATAAACAAGCCGCCTAGTGCGAACAACCACAACTCAGGAAAACTCTCTGACAAAATAGATTTAGACCAATTTACTAATACCGAACCATAGACCGCCCCTATGATCGACATGCGTCCACCTACCGCACAAAAAATTACCATTTCAATGGAAGGCACAATTCCCACCAAGGTTGGCGACATAAAACCCACCTGCAGCGTGAAAAGCGCGCCGCCTATTGCGGAAAAAGCAGCAGCGGCGCAAAACACAAATATCTTAAAGTTTGCCACATCGTAACCAGAAAAACGTACGCGATCTTCCTTATCACGCATCGCCACCAACAAGCGGCCAAATTTACTTTTTCGAATAAACTGCGCTGCAAATAAACACATAAACAACATGAACACACAAAAATAATAGAGCACGTATTTAGCATGATCCGTTCGAATATCCCAACCGTGCAGCGTGCGTAAATCTGTCATGCCATTGACCCCACCGGTGTAACCTTGCTGACCAATAATTAAAATGGTGAGAATTGCCGCGATCGCCTGAGTAATAATGGCAAAGTAAACGCCACCCACTCGCCGTTTAAACATTGCGGCGCCGACGATATATGCGATGACACTTGGCACAACTATGATGGCGGCAATAGTAAAAGGTAAACTGTAAAAAGGCTTCCAAAAAAACGGCAGTGCCGTAATTTGATTCCAATCCATAAAGTCAGGAATACCTGGCGTGGATTGAATTTTGGTGGTGATGGGATCGGAAGCCTCGAGCTTTAAAAACATTGCCATAAGGTAACCGCCTAAGCCAAAAAAAACACCCTGACCTAAACTTAAAATACCACCATAACCCCAGCACAAAACTAAACCTATCGCGACAAAGGCATAGGTTAAATATTTACCAATGAGATTTAAACGAAAGATATCCAATGCCAGTGGCAGCACGAGTAACAATAAAAGAGCAAGTACGAGAAAACCAAATACCTCTTTCTTGGGCAGCAATGACGCTAAACCTTGGTAAGACATAACCTACTCCTCAACGACGAACTTTCAGAGTGAATAAACCTTGTGGACGCAGCATTAATATCAACACGACAAACAGCAGCGTTAATACTTTCGCCATGGACCCACTCATAAAAAACTCCATCGTGGATTGCGCCTGAGAAATACTGAATGCGGAGGCGATAGTACCCAACAAACTTGTTGCACCACCAAACACAACCACCAAAAAAGTATCCACAATATAAAGTTGGCCGGATGTTGGCCCCGTTGAACCGATCATGGTGAACGCACTGCCAGCAACTCCCGCAATACCACAGCCAAGCGCAAAGGTAATGCGATCAACACGCGCCGTATTAATTCCTACAGCACCAGCCATGGGGCGATTTTGCACTACCGCACGCACTTGAATACCCCAGCGTGAGCGATACATTAGAATTCCCACCGCCGTTGAGATGCCGAGCGCCAAACACATAACAAATAAACCATTAATGGGTAGCTCAATAGTTTCACTCACTTTTACTGAACCCATTAGCCAATCGGGCAAGGTGACGCCTACCTCACGCGCCCCAAAAACGCTGCGATAAGTTTGTTGTAAAATTAAGCTCAAACCCCAAGTTGCCAGAAGTGTATCCAGCGGTCGATTGTAGAGATGCCGTATCATCGCCCACTCCACCAAGGCACCCAAGGCTCCCGCTGCTATAAATGCAAGTACCATCGCTAGAATAAAGTAAACGCTGAACAGACTCGGCAGGTAAGTTGAAAACACATGTGATGTTAAATACGTAACGTAGGCACCCAGAATCATAAATTCACCGTGGGCCATATTGATAACACCCATCTGCCCAAAAATAATGGCGAGCCCTAAGGCCATGAGCACAAACACAGAAAATAAAATCAGCCCAGCAACGCCTTGCATGGTAAAAATAGAAATTAAATCTGCGGTGCTATATTCTGCAAACATCACGCATTCCTCGCTCCAGAAAATATAATGCCACTCGCGCAATCGCGAGTGGCGACCGCAAATCTACTGATAACCTTTTGGAAATGGATTCGGCTCAATCAACTCTTTGGTTTCAAAAACCACATCATATTGACCATCCGGGCGCGCGTGACCGATACGCGTTTTTGACCACAAGTGATGATTGGGGTGAACTTTCACATAACCTTCTGGTGCCAGCGTTAATTCGATGCCCGGCGACGCGGCGCGAACTTTATCGACATCAAACGAACCCGCCTTCTCGACCGCCGCCTTCCACAACCACGCACCTAAATAAGCGGCCTGCGTCACGTCACCAATCACAACATCCTTGCCCCAACGCGCTTTAAAATCTGCAACAAATTTTTTGTTGTTGTCGTATGGCAAGCTTTGGAAGTATTTCATGGCGGCATAAGCGCCCTGCATATTTTCACCACCGATACCTAAAACTTCATCCTCCGTTACCGAGATGGTTAAA
>JAYWHF010000395.1:0-3115 GCA_043777855.1 Gammaproteobacteria bacterium
TCAAAACGCCAGCTGTTTTAATGCAAGAAGAAATGGCGGCTTTAGCTGCTTAAATGGTTATGCACTTCGCAGTTGAATCCGCCAACTAAAAAACCAGAAAAGGAAATAAATATAGAAATAGTCGTTAATCCTCAATTATCTAACGAAAAATCACCACGCGCGCATCGTGCATTATTGGAAAAATTACGCAGTCTGGTTGATAGTGGGTATGGAATGAGATGGTATGCGTACGGTGTTCCATTGCTGATAGATGATCGATTTGAATTGACGGTTACCAGTTTGGATGATATCTACATTAAATAAATTTTCTTCTAATAAAGAGCAGCCATTTTCGCTCGAAAATTTGTCAATTCATTGCCATAATCATCTAGCGGATCGCGGACTTCTATTTTTTCCTTCAGTATTTTTTCAGTGAACCTAACGAGTGCCAACATGTGCGCTGCATCTGGAACGACGATGGTCACATCGACACCCGTTAAATTACCGCGTGCAAAAGGAACTTTACGAAGTTGACAGGCAATTTCAATAACGATACTTTTCTTATGTTCCTGTTGCTTACTCGGATCACCTGCATATATCTCTATGCAAAAATCCCTGCCACAGGTACCCAGCGTAGGGTATAGTTTTTCCGTTGAGCCTATTGAATCGATTACCTGCTTAATAAGGTTGCCCAATAATTTACAAGGAACATCTGCCGCGACATCTTCAATATTCTCAACTGCTGAATAGTCTTCCCTTAAAAAATTGTCATAATATTCTTGATAGTCACTATCATGATTTAAATCTTCATTCGCTTGTTCAGAACTCATAAGCACCCCAAGTAACATTACGCAACAAACTTCGCATTACATTGTTAGATAACTATTTCCAGTACGTCACTGACAACATTTTCATGGTCAATTCATACCCAATTCAGTTTGTTCGTGCTAAGCTGAAAATATTAGGTAATATTTGGGACGAATATGATGAACACTCAAACCGCCACCGCAAAAGCTATTGACTGGAACAAGGTTCTACGCGTCACTTTTCGTTTCGCCTTGGCGCTGGCCGTACTGTCTTTCAAAGTTACTGTAATCGTTGGTTCAGCCATTCTTAAGTTTTTTGCGGCTTGGCTTGCAAGTGGACGCAAAGATGATGCCCCTGAGTACGTTGAACCCTGTCAGCCTAATATTGGTCGAAATCCGCTTCATGAATACGCACCTCGTGATCATCGCTCTATATAGAATAAAGGCCGTTACTAACGGCCTTTATTAAGCTCTACTTTCTCATTTTATTACCCATTTTCACTGCTCCGGTTTTTGCACCGCTACCAGCACCATACATCATACCTTGCATACCACCTTCAAGCCGTAGCCCTAAATTTCTGCCTGCTGAGCCAAGTAATGCGGAAAAAATCAACGGCAACACTAGGTAAGTGAATTTTACTACCCACATGGTCATCATCATTTCCATGGGTTGATCGCCGGTGTTGAGCATATCGAACCAGTGGTCACCTAGGAGCGCTGTTAATAGAAAATTATTAAGCCACCATGCCAGGGCAAATAGGAATGACCAAAACATGACAGAAAACTGCACCACAGTCAGTGTTACGAGCGTGCCTACATCATAGAGGCTCACAAACATGAGCAGTGGCAGCACGATGACAAACATCATGAGTACAATCGCTTGTATCACCGGCGCACCGGCTTTGATGGCCTGTGCTTCCAGCAGCGCAAAAGCACCTTCGTAGGCAACACCGACACCTGCCGCACCATTCACCCAACCTTCCAGCGAAAACCAACCGCCATTGATATGGGCGTTAGCGATAGGCAATTTCGCTCCAGGTGATGTAGTGCCTGGTGCGGTGATGGCAGTTTTAAGCAGTTGGTCGCCAGCGTCCGTTGAAGTGGCAAACCAGGTGGGTGACATGGTATTCCAGTCCGCCATTTTCCCTTTCATCGAGCCGTTACTAATGTCTGCCATCAGGCGTGTTCTTAATCCATCCCGTGAATCTTCCCACCACCGTTTGCAAGTAGGCCAACCTAAACCGTCTGCGCCGTCGGATACAACGTCATCGCCGTTTAACGCACTGTAAGAAAAATCTTTCAGTCCTACATCAGTGCGGTATTGATCGTAATAGCCTTCCGTGTTCAAAAAATATTTTGAACCAAACCAGGACACGTTTTCCGCAATAGGTTCCTGGCTGGGCGGAATTACATCATGTCCCGCTAGAAATTTATTCGAGGCAGGCAGCCAACATTGATTATTAAAATGCGCGGCTTCCAGACGAAGATTTGGATCGGTGATGTTAGCGCTCGCGAGATTCGCCGTAATAGTGGCAATGTCAGCACGACAAGGTAGTTCGAACTTTAAACTATTAGCGATGGCTAAGTTTAGTTTGGAAAAGACGTACCACCACAATGGTGCCTGGGCTACCTGATTACCTTGAAACATTGCGCCATATTTTGCGGTATCTTGATCAATGCTCGTACCAGAATCACCGTAAAACGTATCCGTGGTTGCCGCAGCCGTCGAACCATCAGCCGGACAACTAACTTCGATGTAATGGGTGTTTTCGGTGAACAAATTAATAAGCGGTGTGACGGCAATAAAAAATACAAACAGTGCTGTGTATAGCCGAACTTCCAAAATACGAATGAGCTGTTTGGTGTCAAACCCTTTTTCATACGCATCCAGTAATGTACTGATCATAATAAAAACAAAGGGAAGCGCACCCAAACCGGTACCCGACAAAATGCTCCAAAAGCCGTCATAGAGATGCCATGCCAGGAGCATGGTATAAAGTTCAATGGCTGAATTGACGATCATTTAAAGCCTCATTTTTTAAAAGCTGTTAGCGCATTAAAAATGCAATGATGTTGATGCCAAAAAACAATTCATAAACGATAAAAAATCGCACCAACAATTTTCGAGTCTCAGTAATATTTTCGGTGCTTATTTCAGGTTTTAGCTTTTTGAGTATCCAGCCCCAAGTGAAATAGAATCCACCATAAATCACTAAACGTATCAGAAAAAACCAATGCTTAATGGACTCAATACCAGCCAGCATTTCAAGTGTTCTTTCGCGGTGCCGCATCAACTCAGTGGCAATAGTGATGGATAACCAATAGAGCAC
>JAYWHF010000396.1:0-3114 GCA_043777855.1 Gammaproteobacteria bacterium
CGTGCGCCAGCAGCGTTCGCGCTAAACGCCATGTCAATATGTCGTGTGGATTTTCGGGTTGTGGTTGCTCCTTGGCATGCCATAGCGCTTGCAAAATACGATCCTGCATTTCACCGGCCGCTTTGCGGGTAAATGTGATTCCGAGCACTTCTTCAGGGTTGTCGCACAGGCTTAAGAGTTTTAACAATCGCTGGGTGAGTAAGCCCGTTTTACCAGAACCTGCAGGGGCACTTACCGCGAATGAACGGGTTGGATCCAACGCTTCTTGGCGAGCTAGAAAGTCGGCGGGCTGACTATTCATCGCTAGTCTCCTTGGTCGTGTTTAGATGTGCGTTTTTTTGTGTTGCGAATTGATGGAGCGCTTCGATATCGGCGGTGCGCGTTAACGGTTTTAAGTCGGCTGCGTATTCCTCAGCTTTGCTATCTTTAAAGTCGACGCGCGCATCGCCCATGATGAAGTCAGCCGCAAGTTTTTGCAGATGTTGACCCCATTCCTCTAATTGTCTCGGCCAACTATCGGCCGGGTTAATGCCTTGCTGAGTTAAGCTTGTGTCGTGGAGTTCGCCCAGCCCGTCCCACTTTTGCATTTTGCGATTAATTTGCGCAAAGCCAATGGCCGCAATATCTTCGCGGGTAATTGCGTAGAGTGGAAGTTGCGGTTCACTTAAGCGCTCACCTTGCCAGAGTTTTGAGCTGGCGTTACCGGATTTGTAATCGATGAGTAAACGATCACCGTTATCAAACTCATCAATGCGATCTATACGTAGCGTTAAGCGGAGGCCTGCAAAATAAACATTTTGCTCTTGCTCAATGTCAATAACTTTAAAAGCCGGGCGCTCGCGCTCTCCTTCTAGCCATTCACACAGTAATTGAGTCAAGCGGTTTTGCTCAAGCTCACAGTAAACTTTGCCGAGCTTGCGTGGGTTTCTGGTGTGGGCTTTGCTAATCACTGCCTGTGTCACATTACGCACTACAATTTCTAATGCCGATTTATCCAGTGCAGCTAAACCTGCTGAGTCTTTTAGGTCGCGCCAAATACTGGCCAATGAATCATGTAACAAATTTCCGCGTTCGGCGGCGGAAAAACCTATCACCGGCGCATCATGATTTTCTGCCCCTAAACGCAAGCGAGCGAACGCTAGAAACGGGCAGGCGGCTTGCAGTTTGAATAAACTACTGCCTCCGCGAACGAGTTCGTCGCTGAGCACTTGGGGGCCTGTTTCATCGTGAATAATTTCTAACAGTGTCGAGTTGTGAAGCTCGTGATAATAAGTTTGCAAAGAAGATTTTTTTTCAAGCAAAATATCGCGTAGCGGTGTTAGCGGAATATCGCGAATTAACGCGCTTGGCCGCCGTTCACTCTCGCTTTCTGAATTTGTATCGCCACCGGAACGTTTAGCGCTACTAAAAATAACTGTCTGGGCTGACTGCCTATAACGTTGGGTTAAGCCGTGTGCGATCTCCAGTTCACGTGTAGCACTGGAGTGAGGCATCAGGTGTTCGCGTTGCATGTGCAGGGGTAGTAGTGGGTTAGGTGCGGGTACTGGGGGCCATTGGTCATCGCTTAGGCCCAGAACCCAGAGATGGCTAAATTGCAAACCGGCGGCTTCCAGCGCTCCAAGAATTTGTATGGGTGAATCCGGTGTTTGCGCTTGAAAAGGTGTTTTATCCGCAAGCTCACGCAAGTAACGGCTGGCTTGGGCATAGCTAATGGGCGGCGTGTGATTATCAATGCAGGCAAAGTGGTCGCGTACTTCAAACCATTGGTTGATCTGTTGGTATTCTTGTGAATCTAATCGGCGTGCGCCTGGCCAACCCATAGTATCGAGGAGTTGATCGAATACCTCTAACCATTCGCGCGCCGATTTTTTGTCAAATCGGCGACGTAAAAAATTCCCAATAGTTTCAAGTCGACGACTTAATCCGGCGCTAGCGAGTGAGGGAATTTGTGTTTCGAGTTTGCTGATGCAGTAGCGCAAGTCGCTCGAGTTTATCGTGAGCCTTTCCAGCCCACGCAATTGCGAAATTAATAGCGCACGCGCCACGCTTTCTAGAGCTTCGTCTCCCCAAAATGGTGACAGTAGTAAATTGCACAGTTCTTCCAGTGGGCGGTCTTCATCTTGCAAGCGCAAAATGTCAAATAGCGTATTAATGAGTGGTGTGCTACCCAATGGTGTGCCAGCGGAAAAGTTAAAGGGTAATGTGTAACGCGGCACGAAAGGCGACAAAGAGTGAGCTTCAAAAACTTCCGTAAAAATACGTTCTACTTGATTGCGACACTGGCCGAGATTGGGTACTACAATGCCAATTAATATTGTGTCAGGTGTTTGGGTTAAGTATTTTTTACTTAAGAGGGCTGCTGCACGAATTTCATCTTCTGTGGTATCCGCTTGGGTGCGCAATATCCGAGTATTTTTTGCACATTGATTGGGTAAGCGAATCAACCGCTTTGCCGCCGATTCAAAAATATATTGCAGTAGCGGCGGCAAATCATCAAAACCTTCAAGATAAATTTCCGCCAGTGGCTGTAAGTCTTGGGTGATAAAAGCCTCTGAGATTAGCGCGTAACTGGTCTCGCGAGTAATTGATTTTTGCGCGCCTAGCGTGCGATTAAATTCTGTCATCCAACCTAAAAATTGTGCATTGTTGCTGTTGGGATCGGCAAAAAACTGAGTTTGAACATTATCGCGCAGACGCCAAAGTTCAAGATTTTTAAGAGCGCTGTCGGCTTGTTGTGCTAAAGGTTTCGGTTGCAGCAACGTGGCGCCCAGCGGAGAGTTTTTTATAGCCGCTTCCCATAACATTTGCCGTTGTAAGGAGCTTGCGATGGTGACGCACGCATAGCTAACTCCATTGTTTTGTAAGGATTGCCATTGCGAATCTAACCACTGGCTTACAGTTTGAATATTGGGTTTTAGCCAAGCCTTTGCTGTTTGCTGCATGGCAAAAGTGCGCAGCAGATGATTTCGTAAACGATTGTTGGGTACTAATATCAGCGCATTTTTTTCCAGTGCTGGCGTGAGTGATTCCAAAGAGAGGTAAGTCGCCGTCATCGAGAATTTCCAAGAAAATTATTTTGCTGGGTGATTGCCGGGAATCGCTAGTTTTTTTGGG
>JAYWHF010000397.1:0-3112 GCA_043777855.1 Gammaproteobacteria bacterium
CGTTGTGCGGATTTAAAACTGCTTGGCTCATACCCTAAAGCGGTCTTGTGATTTATATGATTCATGTAGATCCGCCCAGCATAAAATCACCCGTGGTTAACAAGCTCGTTGTTATCGGCATAGGACTGATTGGCGGCAGCTTGGCCATTGGTTTAAAAAAACGTTTTGCCTGCAAGGAAACCATCGGCATTGCTCGCCGTGCAGAGGCCTGTACAGAAGCGGTTGTATTAGGTGTTGTTGATCGTGCTTATGCGTCAATTAGTGAAGTGGCGAGTGAGTTAGGCTTTGGCGATGTGATTTTTATAGCGGTACCCACACTTTCAGTAAAAGCCATTTTACAAGATATTAAAAATTGTGTTTCATCGAGCGTTACGCTAACGGATGGTGCGAGCGTCAAGGGCAACATAGAAATTGCAGCGAGAGAAATTTACGGCGATGTTCCCGCGCAGTTTATTTTGGGGCACCCAATCGCAGGCGCAGAAAAAAGTGGCGTTGCAGCGGCTAATCCTGATTTGTATGAACACCATCGCGTTATATTGACGCCATTACCGACTACTGAGTACGCACATTTAGCGCTGGTTACTGCAATGTGGCAGGCGGTTGGTGCGGAAGTGCTAACTATGTCTGTGGAAGAGCACGATAACGTGTTAGCGGCTACTAGTCATTTGCCTCACGCTATCGCTTATTCCCTTGTGGATACCTTGGCGCAGGACATAGGTAACCCCAATATATTTCGTTATGCGGCTGGCGGCTTTCGCGATTTCACACGTATTGCGTCCAGCGACCCAATCATGTGGCACGATATAATGCGCGCAAATAAAACCAGCGTTCTGCATGCATTAGATTTATTTATTGATAATTTAACTCGCCTGCGTACAGGCATAGAAACTGAAGACGGTGAGTATTTGCTCGGTGTTTTTACCCGTGCAAAGGTAGCGCGCGATCATTTTACTAACATGTTAGCCAAGAGAGCGTTCGTAAATTCCATGAGCACACAAAAAATTGATTATCTTGTACAGCCTGGCGGAAAAGTTGTTGGCACTATTCGTGTACCCGGTGATAAATCCATATCTCACAGATCCATTATGTTGGGTTCTTTGGCAGAAGGCGTTACAGAGGTTGAGGGTTTTTTAGAGGGCGAGGATGCCCTGGCAACCTTGCAGGCATTTCGCGATATGGGTGTTGTAATTGAAGGCCCAGATAACGGCCATGTAAAAATTCATGGTGTTGGCTTGCACGGTTTAAAAGCGCCGAAAAAGCCGTTGTATATGGGTAACTCTGGCACCACAATTCGGCTAATGTCGGGTATTTTATCCGGCCAATCATTTGATGTTGAAATGAGTGGTGATGAGTCATTGGCTAAGCGTCCCATGAATCGTGTTGCAAATCCCTTGCGTGAAATGGGCGCACAAATTGAAACAGGCGAAGGTGGGCGTCCACCTTTAAAAATTCGCGGCGGCGCGACCTTAACAGCCATTGATTACGTGATGCCTATGGCCAGCGCACAAGTAAAGTCCTGCGTGCTGCTCGCCGGTTTATATGCAAAAGGCACCACGCGAGTTACGGAGCCTGCCCCTACGCGCGATCACACTGAACGTATGCTTACAGGTTTTGGCTATCGCGTTAAGCGTGATGGTGCTATTGCCGAGTTGACCGGTGGTGGCAAATTAATCGGTACCAACATTGAAGTGCCTGCTGATATTTCATCGGCGACTTTTTTTATGGTTGCGGCAACTATTGCGCCGGGGTCAGATTTAACGCTTACCCACGTCGGTATTAATCCAACACGCATTGGTGTGATTAATATTTTACGTTTGATGGGCGCTGATTTAGTGCTAAGCAATGAAAGGACTGTTGGCGGTGAACTGGTAGCTGATATTCGTGTGCGTTACGCCCCCTTGAAGGGTATTCATATTCCCGAGGACCAAGTGCCACTTGCGATCGATGAATTTCCAGCGTTGTTTATTGCAGCGTCGTGTGCGCAGGGCGAAACTATTTTAACCGGAGCTGAAGAGTTGCGCGTGAAGGAATCCGATCGTATTCAGGCAATGGCTGATGGTTTAAAAATTCTGGGCATTGATGCGCAGCCAACGCACGACGGTATGATTATTCAGGGTGGCCAGCTACAAGGAGGAGAAGTAGAGACTCATCACGATCATCGTATTGCTATGTCATTCGCGATTGCAGGTTTGCGAGCTAAAAGCCCCATTCGCGTTAAAGACAGCACCAATGTGGTTACCTCATTTCCTACGTTTGTTCAGCTTGCGCAACAAACTGGAATAAACTTAGAAGTAATTAGTCATTAACAGCGTGGATTTCGCTGTTTATAATCGTCACTCTTGACACGTTGTTAAGTCCCTTATTTTTTTGGTAGTCCATGAATGTCGAACTACAAGTTAACGCACCTAAAGCAGTTAGAAGCTGAGAGCATCCATATTATTCGCGAAGTTGCTGCGGAGTTCGATAACCCCGTCATGCTGTATTCGGTTGGGAAAGACTCGGCGGTGATGATGCACCTTACCCTGAAAGCTTTTTTCCCCGGTAAACCACCTTTTCCATTATTGCATGTGGATACCACGTGGAAATTTCACGAAATGATAGAGTTTCGTGATCAGCGCATTAAAGAGTTGGGTTGGGATTTAATCGTACATATCAATCAGGAAGGTGTTGATATGGGTATTAGCCCTTTTGTTCATGGCAGTGCAAAACACACTGACATCATGAAGACGCAGAGTCTAAAACAAGCCCTTAACAAATACGGGTTTGATGCCGCTTTTGGCGGTGCTCGTCGCGACGAAGAAAAATCCCGCGCAAAAGAACGCGTATATTCTTTTCGCGATAAAAATCATCGCTGGGATCCAAAAAATCAGCGCCCGGAACTGTGGAATATTTATAACGGCCGTGTTGATAAAGGCGAGAGCATTCGCGTATTCCCTTTATCTAATTGGACTGAACTGGATATCTGGCAGTACATTCATTTAGAAAATATTCCTATAGTGCCGTTGTATTTTGCGGCGAAACGCCCGGTTGTCGAGCGCGACGGCACACTCATCATGGTCGAAGATGACCGCATGCCCATCGGGCCTGATGATAAAGTTGAAGAAAAAATGGT
>JAYWHF010000398.1:0-8602 GCA_043777855.1 Gammaproteobacteria bacterium
GGTGGCAGCAGTGGATGAGGTGGGTGCCATATCAGCCGGCAGGCCTTGCTTGCTATAACCCGCGGTACTCAGCAAGTCCATCTGGCCACCTTTTTGGCCTATTAAGACATTGGAGCCAGCAATGTTGGCCCCGCCCGATAAGTCGAAACAAATAAAGGGAATTTTGCCAGCACCTTGAGCAGCAATGCCACAAGCGAGGCGTTTCTCAATTAGATCTGGAGATAGTGGCACTTCTCCAGCGCCGAAAGCGCTCGAGCTGGCAAGCATGCTCGCAAGGGGCCCGCCGATGAGGGTGCCCACGCCCGCTTTAAAGCCCTGCGATATGAGCTCTCGGCGCGTTACCGGGCGGCGATGGTCGTTAAGCAGCAGTGGAGCATCTGGATGGAGTGGAGCTTTGTACTTGGCCATGTTGTTACCTACTGTAAACGTTGGTATCTAGTGTTCATGATTGGTCGCTGGTTATGCCTTAGGCATAACCTTGGGTAATGTTATTAATGTATCAGCATCGCGGCACTACCGAACGCGGCGGCACAGCTTGCCTTGACGGCCGTAAGCGTGCGGTCGCTAGCGCAACTGCCGCCACAGGCCGCCATTTTGGTAATCAAGTTATTAAGCTCGGCACGCAACAAGGCGGGGTCGGCTTGATTGTTAAGTTTGGCTGTACC
Organism: Gammaproteobacteria bacterium; assembly: GCA_043777855.1. Taxonomy (GTDB): domain Bacteria; phylum Pseudomonadota; class Gammaproteobacteria; order Pseudomonadales; family Cellvibrionaceae; genus Cellvibrio. Next base: position 666 of record JAYWHF010000398.1, read on the forward strand.
TCCAGCCAATTGCGCAACTTCGTGGGCTAAAAGATGCTTGAGTAACGGCTCAATAATTTGACTGCGGCCGGTGGTGTCAAAGGCGGTTGACGCTGGGGCCGCAAAATTGAACCCGGGAAAGTAACTATTAGGCGCGGTCGTGCTACCCACTAGAGCATTACAGTAAGCCACCGCGAGTTGCGTTACGCCCATTTGCTGTGATGCAAGGAAACCATCGATGTTAGCCAAGGTTGGCAATTGTTGCTGAACCTTAAGGTAAGTAGCTGCAACGGAAGGATTGGTTTGCGGCACACCGGTCAAGTAGGAAAGCGACGCATTGATTTCAGCAAAGGTATGCACACCAATTAAAGGTTGCCCAGTGATATCCGCAGGAGTGGCCGCAGGAGGTGTCGCTGGCACTGCACGAGCGTAGGTTTTACTGCCTAGCTGGTCAAAGGTGACGAAAAACTGATCTTGCTCTGGCCCACCTTTTAACTCGATGACGGTACCTAAGCTGGACAAAGACTGACGTCCGTTGACGATCTGGCTAGACTTAATATTGGTACTGAGGTTAGCAAATACTTGTCCTGCGGACGCCTCCTCACCATTTATACCAATCCGAATACCTTTTAACGGGATGTCGGTGTTGATGGTGGCGCCGTCGAGATTGGTGAAGAAAGGATTCGCGAACAGATATCCATAGTCATCAAATTGCTGTACTTCAAACACGATAAAGCTATTTGGTGTGCCAACAAGCTCCGACACGTTAAATAATAACAAGTACTTGGCCCCCACACCCACTTTGTAGTTGGCTTTGATATCGTCCAAGCTCATAGCGCGTTTGTGAATGGCGACAAAGCGAATGCTGCCCTGCCATTGGCCTGTTGCTCCCCCTACTTCGTTGCCGAGGGCTAGGGCAAAATCTGGGTTCCATTCTTTAATGGCAGCGCCTTTCAGTGGATCCATGTCGCCGGTAAATTCACCATTGACGTAGATGCGCCGACCGTTAGTTTGGTCGAACGTCGCTACCACGTGCTGCAATGTGGCCTGTACGCGTTCGTCAGTATTTTTGGTGTGCAGTTCTGCCAAGCCGTTGGCATCCGTTTGGTCGGAGCGGTTCATGAAGCTGTAGTTGTACTCGTATTGGCCGAGGGTAAAGTTGCGAACTTTATCGCTACCTGAAAAGGTCACAATACGCGCTGGATTGGTGTCGTTTTCACCTTGCGTGACATTGTCTGGAATAATCCAAGCTTCAATACTGTACTCACCAGAGCCGCGGATAAGATCATAAAATTTACGGCTGGTAGCGGTAGAGGCTTGAGCAAGGCCAGTACTTTTTATTTTGATACCCCAAGCGCTACTCCAGCCAAAATCTCTGGTTAAATTAAGGTTAGCGGCGGGTTCAATGCCGCTGGTGTCGTAGGCGGTAGAGCCTCTTCCGGATTTAAACTCATATTTGGCGATGAGGTTAGTGTCAACACGGCCGCCGCTGCTCAACACAAACGCATCAGCCAAGCCGACGGTTTTGCTGATAACTAACGCAGGATCAACGGCAATGGCGGAGATGGCGCCAGTGAATGCGACTATCTTGGCTTCCATCTCATCGGCGCTTACTGTGCAGTCAGTCCAGCAATTGTGGAAGTCGGTGCGCAAACGCTGTACGAGCCGCGATGCTGCCGGCGTGTCTAACCGAATTTTGGTTTTCGCGGCCTCGTAGGAAACGGCAAGATTACTGCTGGCGAAGTAAGGTTGTTGCTTGGTGAGCGCGCTTTCCGAGTGGCAGCGTGAGCAGTACTGAGTAAGACCCGGATAAACCGTGGTTGCATAGTTACCCATGTCTTTCGGAAAGCTCTTGCTGCTGGCGACGTCTCGTTCGACCGGCGCTTTGAGGACGACAGCGTTACCGCTCGTCGCCGTATCACCGGCCCAGGCTGTGATGTAGTTTTGAATAATATCGCCGCAGGCGCCTGAGTCCGCCAGCCAGCAGTTATGCCCGCCTTTCACTTTCACGACCATACGCGATTCAGAAGGGACTTTTAAGTTCACTATCTCTGAAGCCGCGGCGTAGGCCAAATTGATGTCATCACTGCGCACAAACAGGGGTGATTGCTTGTTGGTTTTATCGCTGTGGCAGCCTCCACAACGGTCATCGGGGGCGAGGTAATTCCAGAGATTTTTCTCAAACTTAACGACATCACCCGTGGCCGCCGGTTTTTCACCTTTGTAGGCAAAGCCATCGCTGGTCGCGCCGCCATTAGTGTTTGGATTTTTTGTGGTTTTCGCGGCACTGCCCGATCCGCAGCTGGCAATGAGAAGGCTCAATGACAGTAATGCCGGAACAACAAGCGAAAAATGCGCTGAGCGAACGAAAAATGATGTTGATTTCACAATAGTCACCTTATTCACCTTTGCAGTAGTCAGCAGTGTCGATAAACACTTGCTTTAATTTGTAGCCGCTAGCAGCGAAATTGCTGGTGAACGTTACAAGAACTTTGTGGTCAGCGGCGTTTGCGGGTTTACGTAAACAAACGTGTTTGAAGACTTTTTCCACTTGGCAGCTGGCGAAGGCTTGGCTGTAGGCCAGCTCTTTGTTCATGCTTTTGGCGCCAGAGCCTCCCGCAGGCAGCATTGTGTCCCACCCTAAATTGCTGTTTAAGCCTGCGCGCCAGTAATTTTGCCAATCGTCATTTTGGGTGACGTAACCGTAGGGGAACGTTGTACTGTTGATGCGGTATTTCTCTTTCACGCGGCTAGAGGTTTTAGGATCGAGGACCCCTTCAGCGTTGTAACTAATACTGCCATTTAGCTTTTCAGTGTCTGCCGGATCGACGACAAAATCATAGTAGGCGTACGCCTGAGCTAGTGGATCCATGCCGCTGTGACAGCCAAGACATCCGTTAAGAAACACGCGGCTGTCGCCGCCGGGACTGCGACTAACGTCTTGGCGAATAAAATCTGGGATGCGTGTTGTGTCATGTACTTGCTCTAGGTCGTGGCACATGTGGTTGATGAGGGTAAAACGGAACATCGCGCGATTAGTACCAGCTTCAAAAAATGCGGCCGCCGCCGCGCGGCTGGTGATAACACCAGAGGTGGCAGCGGCAGGTAAACCTGTGATTGATGATTGGTCACGCCGTACCAAGTTATCTCTTAGGCCAACACCCTGAGTTTCTATCGCCTGATAGTGACTGTTGTTGCTATTAGAGTAGGCTGGCAAACCCAAGGTGGGGTTAGCTATGTAGAGCACGTCATCAAAGAGTGCCGTACGAAAATCCGCATCATCGCGAACCAAACCTATCACCGTCGCCGTGTAATCGTTAAGCGGGGCGAAGACGGTCTGCTCTTCGTTAGTCCACGGCGTCACCATGTTTTTCAAGACTACGCTGTAGAAGGATTCATTCTGCATGGCGAGATTTACAGCACCAGCTTTGTTGCCCGCCGCAAGGAAAGTAGCCATTTGCAGTAAAACAGCTTCGGTTGGAGGCACGCCTGCCACCCGGTTATGGATTTGCAGTGCCTGCTCACGCGGCCCCGCGTAAGCAGTGGCTGCTAATAACCCGGCGCCGAATAGTATTGATTTTAGCCCTAGACGCTGGCAAGAGAGCCATTGCGGTAGGGTGACTGAAAGGGCTCTGGTGAGAATTGGTAGAGTCACGACTGCTCCCGGATTTCTTATCGGCGAAAATAACGTTAGTTGAATGAAGCCTTGGATTTTTAGTCTAGCAGATCGGTTGATCTTCAAATTAGTATAGTCAGCTGAACGGTTCTATGCTGTGGCTGATTAGTAAATGAACACCTCGACTGTGTCACATAAACACAAATCATTTCCAATTCTGCCGCCATCAAAGTGAAACTGCGCGACATTAATTTCTGATTTTTTGCTTTTGCGGATGTCCAATCCCGCCGCGTCGCCTTGTTTGAACTCAATCTCTTCTTATGTCCACGTAAAAGTTTGTAGCCTAGCGTTAAAACGGCTCTAAAGGTGTTTCGTGATTAAATCGAGAGAATGAATGCTGGTGTTAGCTGACAATGCAACTAAGCCAAACCGTAAAATAGTAAATAATCGGCTGATGGAAAATATTGCGCTATTCTTCCAAGGTGCTTAAGTAAGCCATTTAAACAAGGTAACGAGTATGAAACTCTCGCTGACAACGTGTTTTATCAAGCCACTGCAGTTCTTGAGGCCGCTTTTGATTCTGTTGGGTGTCTTTTCACTTTCTTCGTGTGGTGGAGGTGGCGGTGGCGGTTCTAAAGGCGGCGGTCAAAAGCCGGATCCCGTTGCGGTAGACTTACCGATCGCTTACATAGAGCGGCCCATCCCTAAAGATGAAGACGGCAACCCCGTTTATCCAGATTTATTTGACCCGTCGGCATTTAATCCCGGCGCCAAAGTTTTGCTAAAAGATCGTGCAACCGCATTAGCGACAGCGGTCGATATTACCCAAGACGCCTTCAAGAATGACCCCAATTATGATCCGGCGATTCCAGCGAAAGGCTATGACGTTAAAGACTTATCGGCCAGTGCGGACGGTAAGAAATTGGTTTTTGCGATGCGCGCGCCTGAGATTGAAGGCGCCGATCCTGAAGACCAGCCCACGTGGAATATATGGGAATACAACCTCGCGACGAAAACGCTGCGCCGGGTCATTAGCTCCGACATTGTTGCTGAAGCTGGGCAGGATGTGAGCCCTCACTACCTTTCGGATGGCAGTATTGTCTTTAGCTCCACCCGCCAATCTCGCAGCAAAGCGGTGTTACTTGATGATGGGAAGCCACAATTTTCGGCCTTAGAAGAAGGTGGCGATATGCCGGCCTACGAGCTACAGACCATGAAAAGTGGCGGTAGCGGCATTGAACAGATTACCTACAACCAAAGCCATGATTTACAGCCAACGGTGTTGCAGAACGGGCGGGTGCTCTACACTCGCTGGGATCAATTTGGCAGTAACCGGCTTAGCTTTTATACGGCGAATCCTGACGGAACTCAGGTGGAGCGCAGTTATGGGTACTTCAGTTTGAATGGCACGCCGGCCGTGGATGGCGGCGCAATGAATCGGCTGTTTAAGCCGCTGGAAATGGGCGACGGCCGTATCGCGGCGATTCTCAGGCCGAATGGAGCGCTTTTAGGCGGCGATATGGTTGTAATCGATGTCCCTCACTTTTTTGAAAATGACCTTCAAGTTCCGGCGGGAGGTGGCACGGGCAGTGCCCAAAATCCAATCTCTATTCTTCCGATCAATATTAAAGTTGGCACAGTAGACGTGCCGGAGTTTTCGAAACACGGCCGCTTTGCCGCGCTCGCTCCGCTGTTCGATGGCACCAACCGCCTCCTCGTGAGCTGGAGTCAGTGTCGCTTGGTAGACCCCAAGGACCCTAACCCGACCACGCCGACAAAGTTTGTCGCTTGTACGGATACGCTCCTCGCGACCCCGGGCATTTTAGAGGCGCCAGCGCTTTACGGTATTTGGATTTACAATGTCACCGAGCAGTCTCAGCAGCCCGTGGTACTCGCGCAAGAAGGCAAAATGTTTACCGATCCGGTAACCATAGAAGTGCGTGTACCATCAACTTACAAACAGCCGAACATAGACCCTAGCCTCGCGAAAGAAAGTGTCGGAATGCTGCATATCCGCAGTGTCTATGATTTTGACGGTGTTTTTGCAAATTTTGGTTTCATGGCTGCACCCGCAAGCCTGACCGCTATGGCACAAGCAGCACCGGACGAGCGCCCCGCACGATTTGTTCGATTCATTAAAGCCGTGTCTATCCCCGATGAAGATACCCAAGATGCGCTGGCCGATACTACCTATGGCGCACTGTTCAATGGTTTTACCGGGCGTCGAGAAATCCTAGGCTACGCTCCTGTAGAGCCCGATGGCTCAGTAAAAGTCAAAGTTCCAGCGGATGTTGCGTTCACGCTTGAGGTATTGGATAAAGACGGTAAACGTATTGGCGCCACCAAGAATCATTGGCTGCAACTGCGCCCCGGCGAAGTGCGGGAATGTAACGGCTGCCATGTCGCGACTAATGTCACTTCAGGCCACGGCCGGGTAGACGCGGAGGCCGCGTCAATTAACCTTGGCGCTGCCACCAGCGGTGTGCAATTTCCCAACACCTTACGTTTTGACAAGCTAGGTACTCCCGAAGCCGTGGTGATGGGTGAAACTATGGCGGAATTCGCCAGCCGTAGCACTTGGTGCATGGTTCCCGGCGATGCTGCCACTTGCGCCCCCTTCAGCAGTAATGCTGGTACAAATTTAAGAGCGCCGAGTGTCGATTTGGTGTTCGATGATGAGTGGACAGATACCGCTGTACGCCCCAAAAGCATGAGCTTTGCGTATCGCTACAAAGACCTAGCCCTTGTCGCTAAAGACTTGCATGCACCTACGTCAGAAGGTTGTATGGAAGAAAATGGCTGGAACAGTATTTGCCGTGTCATCATCAACTACGAACAAAACATTCAACATATCTGGGAGCATGAACGCCCAACCGGCGCTTGCGTAACTTGTCATGCGTCTTCAGTAACCGATGCCGACGGCAACACTACTGCGCAGATTCCGTCAGGCCAACTGGATTTAGGCAGAGCAAAAGCAGCGGCCGATGAAGAAATGCTTTCCTATAATCAACTCACCAGTGAACGGGATAAACAAATACTCACAGAGGGTGGAACCCTAAGCCCCAGTATCCCAGTGTGCGAATTTAAAGACGGCGTTGGCGACAATCTAGAAATTCAAGCATGTGTTGTTACCCTCGATGCAAACGGCAGGCCCACGTGTGTTGGCGTTACCGATTGCCCGTTTGAGCCTGACACAGTCGCGGGTGCTCCAGCAGGCACCATTTTGTATTCGACCCTAAGAACGCCGATCCCACTCAAAGATACAATGGGCAACCCTGTTTGCGAATTCGTCGACACTAGCCCGACAATACCGGCCTGTGTTGTAACACTGGATGCCAATCAAATACCCACGTGTGCTGGTGTTGCCATGTGTCAATTTGAACCTGACCTAACAGTAGGGGCAGCAGTAGGAGCCATTTTGTACAATACGACCTACTCCAATCCCACTCCTCGGATTATTTCGGTGCAATTGATGGCGCCCATGAGCCGTGGCGGCGCGCATGCGAGCCCAAGATTTTTTAACAGATTTAAGGCAGGCGGCGCTCATAACGGCTATCTTAATAGCAGTGAATTAAAACTTTTAGCTGAGTGGCTGGATTTACGTGGGAATTATTACAATAACCCGTTCGACTCGGTTGAACCCTAATCCCAAAATGAGCTGATTTGTGTTGAATGAGTTAGAAAAAAAATTAGATATTTTGCGTTGTTGGAGAAAGCCGTTTTTCGGCTTTCTTTTTATGGCGCTCAGCGTGACAGCCTTGGCTGATGAACCCTTAGTGGTTACTGTTAATGACGCATTCATTAATATCCACAATGGTCCCGGGCGAGGTTATCCCATCTTCCACGTTATTGAGCGCGGCGAAGCCATCACCCTGCTGAAGATGCATACCCGCTGGATCAAAATAAAAACCTCTCGCGATATCGAAGGTTGGATAAAGCGGAGCGATGTGCTTTTAACACTCGGCCCCGATGGCAAGACGCCAGATTTTCCTGACGATAAAAAAACGGATTACTTGGTTAATCGATTTGAAATGGGCGCAAGCTTCGGCGACTTCGATGGCGCTAAAGCGTTTGACTTAAATCTTGGCTATCGCTTCACTAAAAATCTTTCTGCTGAATTGCGTTTGGCTGAAAATACCGGAGAGTTTTCCGACAATCAAATTATCGCTTTTGCTATTTTGCATCAGCCATTTCCAGAATGGCCGGTTTCGCCTTTTATCGGCATAGGCACGGGCATAATGAAAACTATACCAAGCTCAACACTTGTTCTAACCGAAGATCGCGAAGATAATTTATTGCAGGCTAACATAGGGGCTTATGTGCATATCACAAGCCGCTTTTT
>JAYWHF010000399.1:0-8596 GCA_043777855.1 Gammaproteobacteria bacterium
TGGCATTGAGGGCGGCAGTCCACTGATTGCAAAATTTTATCGTCCTGAACGCTGGAGCAACGCGCAAATTTTAGAGGAGCATGAATTTACGCAAGCCCTTAAAGAGTTGGAAATTTCCGTGGTGCCGCCGATGTTGGATGAGCAGGGAAATAGTTTGCGCGAATTTGCTGGCTTTCGGTTCGCTCTGTACCTGCGTCAGGGTGGACATGCCCCAAACCTTGATGACTTTGATGCGCTGCTATCGCTCGGCCGCACCCTTGGCCGAATTCATGCGTTGGGCAAAGCGCGATTGTTTACGCATCGCCCTAGCTTAAATCTGCAAAGCTTCGCGCGCGATAGTTATGATTATTTACTCGCGAATGATTTTATTCCGGCGGGTTTGAAAATTGCCTATCAAACCTTGGGAGCCGATTTAATTAGCCGCTGTGAAGCCATTTTTGCGCGAGTGAAATATACGCCAATTCGATTGCACGGCGACTGCCACCCCGGGAATATTTTATGGCGTGATGAAGCCCCGCACTTCGTCGATTTTGATGATGCGCGTAATGGGCCGGCGATTCAGGATCTGTGGATGCTGTTATCCGGTGAGCGCGAGCAGCAAACGGCGCAGTTAAGTGAGGTGCTTGACGGCTATCAAGAGTTTTGTGATTTTGATTTTGCAGAGCTTCCTCTGATTGAAGCCCTGCGAACCTTGCGGATAATGCATTACAGCGCTTGGCTTGCGCGCCGCTGGGCGGACCCAGCCTTCCCACATCATTTTCCTTGGTTTAACTCTGAGCGCTATTGGGCGGAACATATTCTGGAATTGCGCGAGCAACTGTCAGCGTTGCAGGAGCCTCCACTGGTAATTTTTTGATGTAAGGTTTGTTGTTTTGTACTAGTCTTTGGGAGTTTAATTGGTCGTTGGGAATTTAGGGTTAGGGCTTTGATATGCTGAATTGTTTCGATGAAAGTAAGACGTTTGAGCACATGGATCAAGCTGCGTTTAAATTTACGCACAAGCTCATAGGGCACCCGGCGTTGAGTTTGGAAAATCTTGCCAAGGTGCTGCCCGGATTGAAAGAGCGAGTCGTTTACTCAAAGGATTTGTTGAGTGTTGGTGATGATTTTGAAGGAACCTTTAAAAACAGCTCAAAGGAAAAAAGTCTAGAGGAGGTGATTGATACTTTACGCACATCCAACGCTTATATTATGGTGAATGGCCCTGAAGCGGACCCGTCATTTCACGATCTATATCAGCAACTGGTTCGCGATGTCGAAGTGCTCATGCGGCGCGTCGGCGTTGGCAAAAAGGCGATAGATTCCAAATTGTTTCTGTTCATAGCGTCACCCAATAGCGTTACCCCTTTTCATATTGATCGCTATTCAACTTTTTTAATGCAGTTTCGCGGGAGTAAGCAGGTGAGTGTATTTCCGCAGTGGAGCGAGCAGGCTGTTAGCTCGCAAAATCGTGAGGCGTATGTTGCCTACGCCAATACCAAACTACCGTTTAATGATGAGATTGATGCCTGTGGAACCTGCTACGACTTTGCGCCGGGGGAGGCGCTGCACATACCGTTTATTGCGGGGCATCACGTAAAAAATGGCCCTGATGATGTTTCTATTTCCATATCCATTATTTTTAATACAGAACAAAGCATGGCGTGGCGAAAAGCATTGCGTTTTAATTTCACGGCGCGAAAAATGCTTGCACCTCTGGGGCTTCAACCCGAGGCGGTAGGGTTGAAGCCCCTACGCGATAGATTAAAAGCTCAAGCCTGGGCCACTTTTACCCGCGTGCGCGGAAGGTAAGTTTGGTGTTGTTATCGATGGCGTTCGTGGAGTTGTGGCCGAAACTGTAGAGGGTATTTGATGGGCAAGCAGTCTGAAGTGAGTTTTTTGCAGCTTTTTGAACAATCGGTTAGCCAGTATCCCGAGCGCGTGGCCTTGGCCGGAGACGCGCCGAACCTGACCTACAAGACCTTGGATCATCAATCCAAGGTTATCGCGGCGCACTTGCAAGCACGTGGGGTTCAGCCCGGCGCCGTGGTTGCGATTTATACCGAAGCTCGAGGCTTGGCCATAGCGTCCATGATTGCTGTCTTACGGTCTGGTTGCGCCTATCTTCCGCTGGATCCGGTGTATCCGCTTGAACGGTTGCAATACATGGTACGCAACGCCGAAACCCGCTTAGTGATTTGTGACAATCACGCCTTTGAATCCCCGTTGGTCGAGCGCTTAGATCTTCGAGACTTGGATTTTGCAGCCGATAATTCTGCTCATCAACCGGTGGCGGTGATTGAGCCCAGCATGGATGCTTACATCATTTACACCTCCGGTTCCACGGGTCGCCCAAAAGGCGTAAGGATGTGTCACGGAACCTTAAATAATCTTATCCATTGGCAAAACGAGCATTATCAAGCGGGTGAGACTTACCGAACTTTGCAGTTTTCATCGCTGAGTTTTGATGTCTCCTTTCAAGAAATTTTCGCCACGTTTGCGCAAGCCGGCACATTGTTTTTGGTAAGCAATAACATCAAGCAAGATTTTCGCGAGCTTTTGTCGTTTATCGAGCGCCATGGTATTGAAAGGATTTTTTTGCCGTACATCGCCCTGTTGCAACTTTTGCAGTGGGCCAATCGGCTGCAAATCTATCCGCAAACCCTGCGTGAAATCATTACGGCTGGCGAGCAATTGGTGATTAGTGATGACGTGAAAAAGGCGTTTCGCGGGCTCAAGAATGTGCGTTTATCTAATCAGTACGGGCCTTCTGAGTCCCATGTGGTGACTGAGTATTTTATGCCGGACGATATTGATGCGTGGGTCGCCATTCCGCCCATCGGTAAGCCGATTAACCGGGCACAAATTTGGTTGCTGGATGAACAACTGCAACCCGTAGCTGACGGTGAAGTTGGTGAGTTGTTTATTGCGGGCCCAGTGTTGGCGAATGGTTACATCAACAATGCTGAAGAAACTACCAAGCGATTCGTTGACCTCGTCTTGAACGGCAACCTGTGTAAGGCTTATCGCACTGGTGATTTGGCGCTGCGGGACAGCGAGCATAATATTTTCTACAAAGGGCGAATCGACGGCCAGGTAAAGATCAGCGGCTACAGAGTTGAACTCAGTGAAGTGGAAGCCGCGTTACTGAATACGGGATTAGTTGAAGAAGCCGCCGTTGCGGTAAGGGAATTGCGCGGCAATAAAAGCTTAGTGGCTTTTTTGCGGGTAAAGTCGCCTGAACATTTTACGCTGGACCTGCTGCGCGCGCGCCTAGCCATTGACCTCCCCGCTTACATGCGGCCATCGGAATATCATCTGCTCGCGCAATTGGTTAAAACGGCAACCGGCAAAATTGACCGTAAAACTATGGTTGACGCGTTAAGCCAAGAGCTTGACGCTTTAAAACAAGAGGTTGACACATTAAAACAAGGGGTTGACGCCTTAAGCCAAGAAAGTAAATCGTTAAGCCCCGAGGTTGAGTTGCTCACCGCAACCCGGTTGCCCGTGGCTCAGCAGATTTTGAGCATTCTTCGTCGAGAAATTAATTGCCCCACCGCGCGAGGGTCAGACAATTTATTAAATCTGGGGATGGATTCATTAGCGGCAAATCGCATTGCCGCTGCACTCTATGATGAGCTCAGTATTACCGTGCCAGCCTATGCCTTGTTTCAGCATCGCACGATTCAACGGTTTGTTGATTATGTGACTAAACATGATGCGGCTGAGCCCGCGGCAATGGCAGTAGGGCGTACCGAAAAGGCAGCTGTTGACGCGGCGGTAGCGATTATTGGGATGGCAGTGAATGTGCCGGGTGCCAGAACCTTGGCGCAATTTTGGGAAAATCTGGCGGGCGGCAAAGAGAGCCTGCATTTTTTCGCCGACACTATTTCCGATACTACTGCCGACACTATTGCCAACATCGCGGCCGACAACCTAGTCAATGTGCGTGGCGTTATTCAAGATCCGCTGGGGTTTGACGAGAGCTTTTTTGATATTACGCCGGCGGAGGCGCGTTTTATCGATCCTCAACAGCGTGTCTTGCTGGAATTAGCCAGCCACGCATTGGAAAATGCGGGCTACGTGCCAGACCAATTTCCGGGCCGTATCGGTATCTTTTGTGGGACGGGAAATAACACCTACTATCTGAATCATGTGCTCAAAAACCCAGAACAACTTGAGGCATTTAGCCCTTTTCAGGCAATGATCGCCAATGAAAAAGATTATTGCGCAACCCGCGTAGCCTACAAGTTAAATCTGGTTGGCCCGGCGCTGAGCGTGCATTCGGCATGCTCTACGTCGTTGGTGGCGGTTTGTAATGCTGTCGATGCCATTCGCAGCGGCCAGTGCGACATGGCGATTGCCGGTGGAGCGGCCGTAACCTTCCCTCAGCAACAAACTCATGAATATCAAGAAGGCAGTATTTACTCGCGGGACGGGCATACGCGCACCTTTGATAAAGACAGCACGGGAACCGTGTTTAGCGATGGTGGCGGCTTAGTCGTGTTAAAGCGGTTGGATTATGCCTTGGCGGACGGTGACCACATTTATGCCGCGATCAGCGGTGTTGCGGTGAATAACGATGGCGCGGGTAAGGCCAGTTTTTCGGCCCCTAGCATTGAAGGCCAAAAACATGTGGTTCAGGCCGCGCAGCGAAACGCGGGGGTGAGGGCGCAGGATATCGGTTATTTGGAGGCCCATGGAACGGCGACACCCATGGGCGACCCTATCGAAGTGGCGGCGCTCACAGCCGCCTTTGGCAGCCAAACAGACGCCAAACAATTTTGTCGCCTAGGTTCTGTAAAAAGTAATTTTGGGCATCTTACGGCGGCGTCGGGCGTGGTTGGTTTGATTAAATCGGCGTTGGCTATCGAACGGGATTTGATTCCGCCCACTATCAATTTTTCCCAACCAAACCCGGCGCTGGACATCGAAAATACACCCTTCGTGATTGCTGCAAGCCCAGCGGCTTGGCAAAAACCTCCCGCACAGAGAATTGCCGGCGTGAGTTCTTTTGGTATTGGCGGAACCAACGCTCACGCGATTCTTCAAGGCGTGGAGCGCAGAATGGGGGAGGTAAAACCACGGCGCTTACCGAGCTGGTTGCCCTTCTGCGTAAGTGCGCATTCAGCTAACGCATTGTCAGATTATGTGGCGAGTTATCGTGATTTTTTAAGAGACTTTCAGTTAACGGGCGATAGAGTAGAAGGCGATAAATTAACGGGTGAAAAGCTAGAGAACGTTAATCCAAAGGACGTTAATCCAAAGGACGTTAATTCAGACAATAGAAAAATAACATCTACCCTACTTGCCGCGTTTTTAGTGAAGCATCGCGCCGTTCGTCAGTATCGCAAAGCTATAGCGGCGGATGTCAGCAAACCAACCTGGGCTTTGTTTGACGAAGCCGTTCGTGTTAATGAAGCCGCTCTTGTTAACAAAGCTACTCGGGTTAATGAGCCCACACTGGCCGTTGAGCACATCGTCTTGGCCTTCCCGGGGCAGGGCAGTCAGGTTATGCACATGGGTAAGGCTTTGTACCTAGCCGTGGATGCGTACCGCGAGGCCTTCGACCGGTGTTGTGACATTCTCGCCCGAAATCATCACGTCGATTTGCACGAGATACTCTTTGGCACCAACACCGAGCTTGGAGAAACGCAGCATGCGCAGATAGCGCTTTTCTGTGTTTGCTACTCCTTATATCGCGTATTGACTGAGCTTGAGGTGCCTATATCCGCATGTATTGGGCACAGTATTGGCGAGCTGGTAGCGGCGGCCGTGGCGGAGGTGTTTGACCTTGAAACGGGCATTCGGATAGTGATGACTCGCGGAGCTGCCATGCAAGCTCAGGAGCGTGGCGCTATGCTGGCGGTGCGCGAGCCGGCCGCCGCGTTGGCTAAGTTTGTCACGGCACAGGTGACTATTGCGGCACAAAATACGCCGGAATCCTGTACCTTGGCGGGCCCGCACATTGCTATCACCACGCTCTGTGCGGCGCTCGATGCCCAGAATATCAAGTATAAAAAACTCGAAACATCCCACGGTTTTCACTCTGCCGCGATGGACGGTGCCAAAAAAATCTTTGCGGATAGCTTGGCTGATGTGGTTCTATCCGCACCGCGCATTCCGTTTATTTCCTGCGTGACGGGCGAGTGGATAACCGCCGCTCAAGCGACTGATATTCATTATTGGGCGGATCAATTACGTCAACCTGTGCGGTTTTACCAAGGCATTGAAAAATTAGCGGCATTTAGTAATCTGCTGGTCCTTGAATGTGGCCCGCAGCGCACTGTGGCGGGAATGGTGCTGCAAACTCTAGAGCAAAAATCCGACCTTCATCTGATTCACGGCTTAGCCTTGGCGGGCCAAGCAGATGGCGAGTTAACGGGCTTTAGTCAGGCGCTGGGTGAGCTTTGGGAGCATGGGGTTGATCTGCATTGGCCGCCGCTTGACATTGACCGCCACTCCCCGGCAAACCACTTTCTGGCGGACCTGCCCCTTTACCCGTTTCAGCATTCAACACACGTTATAGAACCGACACCGGGCTCGTCTGGCGCGCTAGCCGCTATACCCGCCGACCGCACTTTTGAACATACGAAAATGGAGCGAACAACCATGAAAAACGCAATCATCACTCAGCTGGAAGGCCTGTTTTCAGATATTTCCGGGATGGATTTAAACGCGGCAGATCGCGATGCCAGCTTTTTCGAGTTGGGGTTGGACTCCCTGTTACTGACGCAGTCAACGATAAAGCTGAAAAAGCAGTTCAAAGTTCAGGTGACCTTTCGTCAGCTGTTAAATGACTGTGGCAGTTTTAACGCGCTGGCCGATTTTCTGGTAGAAAAAGGGGCTGATCTGCCGGTTGTGTCAGCCAGCCCGCCTCACGCTGGCGCCGTAACTCAGGCTGGCGCCGCAACTCACGCGGGCGCGGTACCGGCGGTGCATACACCGGGGTTGGTTGCCGCGCAATTTGCAGGCGCTCAGTTTTTAGGGGCCCAGCTTTCAGGCGCTCAACCTGTGGCCGTTCAGCCGATGGCGATGCTGGCAACGGCTCCCGATGGCAATTTGATGTCGCTACTACAGCAGCAAATGCAATTGTTGCAGGGGCAATTGGCGCTGCTTTCGGCGCATGCCGCGGGGGGCAATTTTACTCAAATGCCTTCGCCGCTCGTCAGCGCGGTGCCGTCAGTTCCTGTTTCGTCGGCCACGGTTTCGTCTGCCGCCGGTTCGTCTGCCGCAGTCTCATCAGCCACAGTTTCGTCATTGTCGCCAGTGGCCAACGCCGCCGCCCCCAAACCCTTTGGCGCGGGTACGCGGATCAATGTGAAGCGCACCAATGATATGAGCCCGCTGCAAAAAACTAGCCTCCAACAGCTCTCAGAAAAATACAATACCCAGTTTAAAAGCTCGAAAAAGTTTGCACAGGACAACCGCAAACAGTTGGCTGATCCTCGTGTGGTTTCGGGCTTTCGCACTACGCTGAAGGAGATCATTTATCCCATCGTTGTGGCGCGTTCAGAAGGCGCTTACTTGTGGGATATCGATGGTTTCCGCCTGATAGATATTACCTGTGGTTTCGGTTCTAATTTCTTTGGAAATTCGGCGCCGTTTATCAAAGCGGCGATCGCTAAACAGCTGGATACCGGTTACGAGATTGGCCCACAACACCCGCTCATCGCCGAGGCATCGCAGCTGTTTTGTGAGGTTACGGGCAACGAGCGTGTGGCATTTTGCAATACAGGCTCGGAAGCTGTTTTAGGCGCGGTACGCTTAGCGCGCACGGTCACCGCGAAAGAAAAAATTGTTATTTTTGAAAATGATTATCACGGTATTAACGATGAGGTGATAGTGACACGCGGCAGCAATGGCCTCGCCGTGCCTGCTGCTGCTGGCATCCCCGATGCGGCGGTTGCCAATGTGATAGTGCTGGATTACGGTGATGAAAAATCGTTGGAATACATTGTTGAACACGCTGACGATATCGCCGCCCTGTTAATTGAGCCGGTGCAAAGCCGGTATCCAGAACTGCAACCCAAAGAGTTCCTGCTCAAAGCCCGCAAGATTTGTACTGATAAAAATATTGCCTTTATTTTTGATGAGGTTATTACAGGCTTTCGAATTCACTCCCGCGGTGCTCAAGGCTATTACGGTATTGATGCCGACATCTGCACCTACGGCAAGATCGTGGGCGGCGGTTTGCCCATCGGGGTGTTTGCCGGCAAAAAAGAATTTATGGATGCCCTGGATGGGGGTGGTTGGCAGTACGGGGATAGCTCGGCGCCGGAAGTGGGTGTGACCTATTTTGCCGGGACCTTTGTTCGCCATCCTTTGGTGTTGGCCGCCGCGGTGGCGGTTTTAACTAAGCTGAAACAAGAGCCGCACTTGCAGTCGTGGCTCAATGGAAGAGCTGATCGTATGGTGACTGAGATCAACGACTACGCCCAGTTAGTTGGCGCCCCACTCAAGATTGCCAATTGTGGGTCCATGTGCAAAATCAAGATCCCGCAAGACATCGCCTACGAAGAGCTGATTTACGTCATGCTGCGTCAGAAAGGTATTCATGTGTGGGATGCGCGCCCCACCTTCATTACAACCGCGCATAGCGACGAAGATATTGCCT
>JAYWHF010000400.1:0-3097 GCA_043777855.1 Gammaproteobacteria bacterium
GCGCGACTTGTGTCAGCAAATTCACGAAACCTATAAAGCTTATAGTGTGGCGCGTTTAACGACGGAAATGTATTTGTCTGATATGCAACCCGCAATGAAACCCTCGGACGCATTTGCCATGATGGCTCATCGTGAAATTGATCGCGTGCCTATCGACGAACTCGAAGGTCGCATTACGTCGATCTTATTAACGCCCTATCCGCCAGGGATTCCATTATTAATTCCCGGCGAGCGTTTCAATAAAACCATTGTCGACTATTTAAAATTCGCGCGCGATTTTAATGAGAAGTTTCCCGGATTTGAAACCGATGTGCATGGCTTGGTTAAGCGCGAGGTGGATGGCAAGAAAGGTTACTTTGTGGATTGTGTAAGAGTGAAAACCTAGGGTTGAAGGAGTACATACAACACGGCCTTTGATTAGCAATGATCAAAGGCCGTTTTTATTGTGATCTCAGAGGTGCCGATCATTTACTCACTACTCTTGACGAGCTTTCTCAGCTTTCTTAGCTTTTTTTGCATCCTGTTTTTCTTTCATGGTTTTTGCAGCAGGTTTTTTTGTTTCTTTTTTACTGTCTTGGGCCTTGCTCATGATATTTCTCCAAGGTTAAAAGATGGTATACAGCCAATTCAGACTACAGCGTATTTATGCGGAAAGCTACTGCAAGAAGCCAGTAGCCAGTAGCTTTTTTTAGATGGCCTCGAGTTTGGCGTACTGCATCATCAGCCATTTGCTGCCTTCTTTCTTGAAGTTAACTTGTATCCGTGCAGTAGGGCCCTGACCTTCAAAGTGTACGATGACGCCTTCGCCGAAAATGGTGTGTTGCACACGTTGGCCGAGATTAAAGCCTGTGTCTTCCCCTATGTCGCTCATACCTTTGTGGAGAATGGGTGCATTGGGTTTGCGTTGGAAGCTAATGGGGCGAGTAACGGCTGCTTTTAATCTCACTTCTTGAATACACTCTGAGGGGATTTCTTTTACAAAACGCGAAACACTGTTAAATGTTTCGCTGCCGTATAACCGGCGTGTTTCAGCATAGGTAATAAATAATTTTTGCTTCGCTCGGGTAATGCCGACATAACATAGGCGCCGCTCTTCTTCTAAGCGCTCTGGGTCATCTCCCGACATTTTGTGAGGAAACAAGCCTTCTTCCGCTCCCGCCATAAAGACCAAGGGAAACTCTAGGCCTTTCGCTGAATGCAGTGTCATTAGTTGTACTGCATCTTCAAATTCGTCAGCTTGGGTTTCGCCGGCATCGAGTGCTGCTGTGTCTAAAAATTGTTGCAAAACAGAAAGATTTTTTTCATCGCCTTCATTTTCATCTGCGCCATTCACGTTTGGGTCGAATGCTCGGCAAGCCGTAATTAACTCTTGCAAGTTTTCGCCGCGCGCTTGACCTTTTTCGCCTTTTTCATTTTGATGGAAAACCAGTAAGCCGGTTTGCTCCAGAACTTGTTGCGCAATAAAATCCAGCGATTGGTTTGCACTGTCATGCGCTAAGGTAACGATAATATTGAGAAAGCTTTGCACCGCATTCCCCGCCCTCGGGCTAAACACGCGGTTCTCCAGCATGTGTTCAGCAGCGCGCCACAGAGAGCAACCTTGTTCGCGGGCGAACAAACGAATGTCATCGACTGTTTTTCCGCCTACACCGCGAGTTGGGGTGTTAATAACGCGCTCAAAGCCAGCATCATCATGGCGATTGCTGATCAGGCGCATGTACGCGATTGCATTTTTAATTTCAATGCGATCATAAAAACGCTGGCCACCATAGATGCGATAGGCAATGGCTTCTCGCAGTAACGCCTCTTCGAGCACGCGTGATTGGGCATTAGAACGATATAAAATTGCACAAGAATCATTGCTGTTACCTTTGCGTACCCACTCCTGAATGCGCTCGACAATAAAACGTGCTTCGTCTTGTTCGTTGTAAGCGGCATAAAGTGAAAGCAATTCTCCCGCAACATCTTCAGTCCACAAGTTTTTTCCGAGGCGGCCGTTATTGTTCACAATAACGCCATTGGCCGCTTTTAGAATATTGCCAGTAGAACGGTAGTTTTGTTCAAGGCGTACTGTCTGCACATTTGCAAAATCTTGCGTGAACCGCTGAATGTTTTCAATTTTAGCGCCACGCCAACCATAAATAGATTGGTCGTCATCGCCTACAGCCGTAACAAAAGATTCCTTGCCCGCTAGCATGCGTAACCACGCGTATTGCACACTGTTGGTATCTTGAAACTCATCGACTAATACAAACGGAAAACGATGGCGGTAGTGCTCAAGAATGTGGGGCTTGTGCAGCCAAAGCTCGTGAGCGCGCAGCAATATTTCGGCAAAGTCGACCATTCCTCCGCGTTGGCAGTCAGCTTCATAAGCGCGGTAAATTTGCAGCATGGTACGCACATAAGGATCAGCTGTTTCCTGAATATGTTGTGGGCGTAAACCCTCATCTTTTTGGCCGTTGATGTAATACAGTGCTTGCTTATGGGGCCACTTCTCGTCGCTAATATTCAAGGCTTGATAAACACGTTTGATTAAACGCAATTGATCGTCGCCATCTAATATTTGAAAATTTTGTGGCAAATTTGCATCCTGCCAATGCGCTTTCAATAGCCGATGCGCAATGCCATGAAATGTGCCCACCCACATGGCGCGGGAATTAATCGGCTGGTGAATAGCGTTAAATAATTCATCCAAGCGGCTGCGCATTTCGCGCGCCGCTTTGTTGGTAAAAGTCACGGCCATAATAGAATAGGGTGAGAGGCGCTCTACTTGAATCAGCCACGCGATGCGATGCACAAGAACGCGCGTTTTTCCGCTACCCGCACCAGCTAAAATAAGTTGATTGCTCGCCGCTGCTGACACGGCGTCGCGCTGCGCCGCATTAAGGCCGTCGAGAAGATAAGACACATCCATTGGATTCACACTTTGAAAGAAAGTCAGGGAGGAATTTTACTGGCTAAATGTACAGATTGCTACGGTATCTGCGGTTTAATAAGCAAGTATTCGGTGTATTTCTCTTTCTAATTGACGAGCTGGAATTCGCAATAAACGTATCAATAGGCTCGCGTTGGTTGTGGCAAATCAGGTAGCACCGGG
>JAYWHF010000401.1:0-8571 GCA_043777855.1 Gammaproteobacteria bacterium
TGGTGGGGATTTTGTTGAGGAAAAATTCACGATTAAGTGATTGTTTCCATGCGCGCAGTGAAAAATTATTTTCAACCCATAGATAAACAAGGCTAGTGAGCGGTGCTACCCAGAGCGCAGAGTAGATAAGCTGGTCGACGAGAGACTTACACATAATCGTTTGCCAGTTATTCTCCATACCAAACCACTGTGCTTGAAAACGATAAAAAAAATCTACCTCGATACCTCGAATTCCCCAAAACACGACGTAAAAAACACCGAGCTTTTTGATATCTATGCTCTGGGATATCCTTCGGGCGATGCACAAATAGCAAAACGGGATTAATCCACCAAAAAAAGCGGTGGAGACAAACGCATAGGCAAAACCGTATTTTGATTTGAGGTTGCCAAACCATTCAAAAATCGGCCGAGCCGCTGGGTTAAGAAAATAAACAACAAGGATAATGACAGCGAAAATTTGCAACACCAAGCCGGGCAAAAAATTCTGACGCAGCGCAGAAACAATTGACGTTTGTATGGAAGAAGGCATAGCGGGGCCCGAACCTGTAAGGGTAGGCAAGCTGGCGCTTGCGATGAGCGAGCATAGTATAGAGAGTCAGCTGCTGGGAGTACTTTTTAGTTACTGAGTCTGCATTATTGATTGGGTGAGATTCTGGCCTACTTAGTCAGCTGCTTCGCAGTAGGTAGACTGCCATATATTTTCGCGTAAGTTCGGAACTTTACAATTTATATACTCAAAAGAGAGCGCTTATGATCGCTTTTTGCTTTTAGGGTAAAGCCTATAAGAAAGGAGTTAGTTAATGTGCCAAAAAGATGAATATTGCGCCTAACAATTTCGATCCTTCTCCTCTAGTATTTACACAACTCCTCTGTATTTTTTTGTTATGACTTTGGAGCGGTTTTCGTTACTGAATTTTACACAGCGCTCATCTTTCCTTAATTAACGAGCCTTTCGCAAATCACTTTATTTTGTTAAAGGCAACAGAGGTAATTTATGAACAGAGTATCTACTTCAGGTATTTTTAACATTGTTGGTATTTTTTTATTGCTTTGCAGCAGTCATCTTTTCGCGGCTACTTTCGGGCACACAGTATTGAGCGGGAGCAGTGTGCGCTTTTACGTCAATGCCAGTGCATGGGCTGATGTTCACTACACGATTGGCAGTGGTGGTCAGCAAAATTTTCAAATGGTTCATAACGCGGACAACACGAATACTTTTACCCTAAGTGCAATTCCAGCAGGAGCGGTTGTTAAATATTTTTTTACCATGGCAAATACATCAGGGCTTGCTGTTGACACAGCGTTAGCGCAATTCAATTGCTGTGCAGTCGTTGCTGCAAGCAGTAAGCCCGCAAGTAGCAAGCCGGCAAGTAGCAAGCCGGCAAGTAGTGCAGCGGCCACGGGATTGCCGGTAGCCTATGCAGGCTATACGGGTGTTTATGCGGGTTACACGTTAAAGCTCGATGAGAGATTTAATGCGCTCAATACCAATGTATGGTCAAAGGGTGACGGCGCTGTTGGTAACGAATCTATGTGCCGTTTTACACCTCAAGGTGTTCAAGTTGTTAACGGCAATCTAGAGCTTGTTATCCGCAACGAGTATGTCCCCGGCAGCTGGTCGGTCAATCATAATGCGGAAAAGGGCGCTTACAATTATTCTTGTGGTGAGCTCCGCACGCTAACGTCTAAGCGAATAAAGTACGGTCGCATCGAAACGCGCATGAAAGCACCGGCTAGAGCTGTTGCGAAAGGCTATATCGCTTCGCTGTTCACTTATGTTCACGAAGGTGCTCCGCGTGAGTGGGAAGAAATTGATGTGGAACTCGAAGGTGGCCGTCCTGATAAATTTCAAGCTAACTTGATTTACGGTGTAAATGTTCCTGATTGGAATGCTACTCGCCAATGGGGAGCTTGGGAGCATAAAATTGATATAGCACCTGCTGACGCATGGAGAGTTTATGCCATCGAGTGGACGCCAACGGTAATGAGATGGTATGTCGACGGTGTTTTGGTAAAAACGCTCAATAGCGATTGGATGGATTGCAACCCTTCGTGTGTTGCTCCTCAAATTATGGTTACACCGGTCCCCAATAATCTGACTGATCTCATGATGAATTTTTGGATTCCAAACGATGCTGTTCAAGATTTTTTCGGCGGCAATAAAGCAGGTAATGTTTACCCTATGAAAACGCAATACGATTGGGTACGCATTTACTCGCTCAATACTAATCCTTTAGCCAATTGGTAATTGATAATCGGTAATTGGTAGTTTAAATACTCAAGTTCGATAAAAAACCGCCAGACCCTCTGGCGGTTTTTTTATATGAACGTTAATTTTTTTTACGGTGCATTTTTGCAAGTGTGACCTTGTAAGCCTCTCATATTTTAATTACTCCATTGCCTGTTTTTGATAAATCGAATAATTGCTAATGATAACTCATCAAGAACACTGTTTTGTTGATGAGAAATGTTGATAGTATTTTTTGTTGTACATCGTGATTGCGCAATGCTGACGTGGTTGCGCAATGCTGGCGTGAAGAGGGCAGCGCCTAAGCAGGCAATTGAGTATTAGTTCTCAATTTTTTATGCTCAATTTAAAGTGGGTTGTATTGTGGGATAAACGTCACTCTTTTTTTTTGAATTGTGTAGATCATGGGGGCCTTAAATTCCTTTGAGAAAGTTGAGGATGAAATCATGATTGTGAAAAAGACACTTTTCGTAAGCCTATTGCTGAGCGTTTTGACAGCATGTGGCGGGGGCGGGGGCGATGGTAGCACCAGTAGTGTTATGACATCTCAACTCTCTAATCTTCCACCGTCTAGTGTTGCATCTGTTGCGAATGTGAGATCAGCTAGCGCTGTTAGCCTTAATAATATTGAATCTTCGGTCAGCAAATCCGAAGCTAGCGTCAGCAACACTAGCGCTTCAGTTAATTTTTCTGCTACGTCTTCTGGAGGAGCAGTACCGATTGCCTCAACAGCATCAATAAGTGCAGTAGCGTCAATAAGTAGTGCAGCAATGAGTAGTGCAGTAATAAGTAGCGCAGCAATAACAATAAGTAGTGCAGCAATTTCACGGGCTAGTTTGGCAAGTGTTTCGCCGTTAAGCTCCTCAGCGGCCAGCTCGGCCGTATTTCAGCACATCGAGGCGGAGGAATATTCCGCGATGCTGGGTATTCAGATTCAGCCCACTCAAGATTTGGGTAATGGACAAAATATTGGTTTTACTGAGCCTGGGGACTGGCTCGATTACAATATCAATCTGGCCCAAAGTGGAACCTACCGTTTCTCCTTTCGCGTCTCTAGTGCATTACCCGGCGGACAAATAGTGCTTGAAAATAGCAATGGTGCTGTGTTGGCACAACTGCAAATTGAGCAAACGGGTGGATGGCAAACTTGGAACACTCTGGTTATTCCTGACGTTAAATTAAGTGCTGGGCAGCAGACTATTCGCGTAGCCATAAGCTATGCCAATTTGAACTGGTTTGAATTTAGCTATGTTTCTAATGTTGTTCCCGCATCCGTTGCCGCGACAAGCAGTAGGCCGGCAAGTAGCAGGGCGATGAGCGTTGCAAGTTCGTTTCCTGCCAGTGTGGCAATGATTAGCAGTTCTTCAGCGGCGTATTCGTCGATAGCAATACCTGCGTTAAGTTCTGTTGCGATGAGTAAATCCTCGCTGGTAATAGCGTCTTCTCGTTCCTCGATGGCAGCCTTGCCTAGCTCGTCGGCAATTATCAAGTCGTCAGCGCGCTCCTCTATCATGATGTCGCCGTCAAGTTCTTCATCAATGAGCAAATCGTCAGCCTTAAACCTAGTCAGCTCGATGAGTATGTCTAGTCGCTTATCGTCAGTTGCTTCTGGTTTAGATCTGGACAAAATCGCAAAAGGTAAAGCCTATTATGAGGCGCAGTGTATGAGTTGCCACGGCAAAGATGGAAAGCCGGCATCAAATATTTATCAGTTGTTTAACAACGATAAAACCTTAGCGACTATTAAAGGTTACACCGAGTCTGCGATGCCGTTGACCGACCCGGGTAGTTGTAAAGGGGAGTGCTCCGAAACAACGTCTTATTACATCATGAGTTTATTTAATCCGGCTGCATTGACTGGAAATACCAGCAGTGCTGCAGCGGTTTCCTCATCGTCCGCGAGTTCTTCTGTTGTTACCTTGGCCTTTCAAAATGTTAACTCGCCGGTGCGCCGATTGACACGTCGAGAAATTAATAATTCTTTATCCGATTTGTTAGGCCAATCGGTGCAAATTGCCGACAAGCATTTGCCCGGTGATGCAGTCTTTGAGATTTTTCCGTCCAATATCACGCCAGTTGTTGATGGGCTTTTTGATAGATATGCAGATTTCGCGGATGAGGCTAGTCGGCTGGTGGTGAATAAGCTTGGGAACTTACTGGCGTGTAATCCGGCGATGGGTGAGTCTTGTGCGAGGACTTTCCTCGAAACTGTCGGCTTGCGCATACTTCGTAGCCCGCTGTCACAAGAACAGATTACGCATTACCTCGCGATTTTCAACACGCAAACCGACCGTGTATTGGGAATTCAATATATGGCAGCGGCGTTGTTTCAGTCTCCCTACTTTATTTACCACCTTGAATTGGGCACGGGCACACTTGATCCGGTGAGTAAAGCGAAACCCTTATCGAGTTATGAGTTAGCTGCAAGAATATCGTTCTTTTTGTGGGGTATGGCACCGGATACAGAATTGTTGACCGTCGCCAAAAACGGATGGACTGAACAGACGCTTCGTCAGCAAGCTGACCGTTTATTGAAGAGCCCTAAAGTGCGTGCGCAGCTCGCTAACTTTCATAATGAGTGGCTAAAGTTAGCCTCAGCGACGTCCACGAATAACCCTACGCCGCTGCTATCGGCCATGAACCTTGAAACAGAACAATTTGTATCTGACATTATTTTAAGCAACAAAGGTTTCGCGGAATTGATGACGCAAACGATTTCATTTCCGCCACAGGCTTTGTGGCCTATTTACGGTATCAATAACGCCGATGCGAGTGGCGTCAATACGAAACGTTATGGCTTATTGTCACAGGCCGCGTTCCTGTCGGGGTCTTCTGGCAACGGTAAAACTAACCCAGTCAAACGTGGTGTTTTAATCCTTAAAAATGTTCTCTGTGAGGATTTACCTCCTCCTTCTGATGCCAATGCTGTCGCTGCCGCGAATGCAACGCGTAGCACCTACCCGACGGCCAAAGCTTGGTTAAATACCGTTGTTACTGGTCGCGCTTGCGATGGCTGTCACCAACGCATTAATCCGGTGGGATTGGCTTTTGAAAGCTTTGATGCGAGCGGTATGTCGCGCGTATTAGAGAATGGCAACGCGATAGATACCTCTGGTAAAGCGGTGGGTGTTGTTGGTTTGACACAGAATTTTTTAAATAGCGACGATCTTCTCAGTGTAGTGGCAACGTTGCCTCGTGCTCAGAGCTGCTATGCCAAACAATGGCTGACTTACTCGCTTGGCTACAGCACGCGCGCGGCCGACGCCTATAGTTTGCAGCAACTGGAAAAAGCGTTTAGTGATAATCCAACGATACGAGAGCTATTGATCAATATTGTTTTGTCGCGATCTTTCCGTTCGGCTTCGATATAAAATCTAACAGCGATTGAATTAAAAGTTTTCTTTGGAGCATATTATGTTATCGAAAATAGCCTCTCCCTATAACGTTGCCAGCGATCTTCGCCGGAGAGAATTTTTAAAAAAAATGGGCTTGGGGAGTGCGGCCTGTATGCTGTCATCGTTTATTCCGACGATGAATGTTTCAGGTGCTGAATGCCCCAATGCTAAACGTCTTATTATTTTTTATACCGGTGATGGGACCAACGGCAATGACTGGAAACCAACGGGTACGGGCACCAACTTTCAGCTTAGCAATGTGCATGAGGCACTCAACCCCTATAAAAATGATTTGTCGGTTATTGTGGGTATGCGAAACAGCCGCGGCGGGCCAGGTGATGGCCATATTCAGGCCGGAGCGAGTATGTGGACTGCCTCCATGTCGACAGACGCCCCCAACGGCTTGCCTGATTCAGTGGTAAAAGATCCCGATGGGAATGGGCGTGGCTATTTTGCGACTACCCGATCTATCGACCAAGAGATCGCCAATAGTCTGGAGTGCTTTGGCAGCACGTCCCGCCGCAGTTATCACATGGGTATTAATATCGGTGCAGAAAAAACCAAAACGCGAGTCTTTCAGTTGGGAAATCGTGTTCCGGTTTACGTTGAAACTAAGATTGATGGGATTATGAACGATCTGTTTCCGGCAGGTGTTGGTGGTACGAGCACGACCCATCGCGCAAAAATCTTTGATGGTACTTTGTTTGAATTGGAATCGATAAAAGCGCGGGCACCCGTTGAAGATCGGGCTAAGTTTGATCAACATATATCAGCGCTGCGAATGTCCCAAGCACGCTTGCCGACCACCCCATCAACCCTTGCGTGCGAAAGACCCAATATAGGCCCAACTGATAATTTCTCGAACCTCACTCACGATAATCAATTTAAAATCATGATGCCTTTGGCAATTAGTGCAATGGCTTGCGATCGAACCCGTGTTATGTGCTTTCAGCTGAATCACACCCAGAACGATTCGGACGATGTTGATAAACAACCGTTGCGGTTGGCGGG
Organism: Gammaproteobacteria bacterium; assembly: GCA_043777855.1. GTDB lineage: Bacteria > Pseudomonadota > Gammaproteobacteria > Pseudomonadales > Cellvibrionaceae > Cellvibrio. The sequence goes on from JAYWHF010000401.1 coordinate 6,655, forward strand.
TGATGGTACAAAATATGGTGCCTTTAACGGGTTTTATCATAGCGATGCTCATGGTGGCAGCACCACGAACGTTGACCGGTTTTATGCCAGCATGTTTGCGCTCTTGATACAAAAGCTTAAGGACGTACCAGAAGGCAACGGAAGCATGCTCGATAACAGTTTAGTTGTGTGGTCGAGGGATTTGGACAGCGGCAGCGGCCATACGGATGGCCCGGTGAATACTGTGATTGCGGGATCCGCCGGGGGGCAAATTCAGACGGGGCGCGTTATCAATGTAGGCAATGAGCCCAATGCAAAGTTGTTCGTCAGTATGGGCAGGCTAATGGGCCTGAACAACTTTAATAGTTTCGGCAACATTAACCCCAACTCAGGGCCACTGGTGCCATTTTTTAGTTAAGTCTTGGTCTTGGCCTACCCCTAATACTTTGGGGGTAGGCCACCTCACTCGCCCTTTAAACCTGTGGTTCATCAGCCTTAAACCGTATAAATCCCCTTTCTTTACCAAAACCCTTACCGCTGCCTTGACTGCTTTTTGCCGGTATCTCACATTGCACATTCTGAAATCCCAGTTTTTGCAAGTCAAAGGTATGAGTTGATTGTTTTGTTTTTATCCATACTTCTACTAATACATTGTGAAATTTCATCTGATTTTCTTAGGTTTGTTTTGACTATATCCTTGTGGTTTTTAGCTCATTTTGAGATGGATACTTAGCTCTTACACTTCTCTTTCCGATAAGCGAAATGAATTTTTTGTTGGTTGAGCCTTATTATGGGAACGTTAAAATTAGCAATAGCTATATTAAACAATGAGTTGAGACGTGAGTGGCATGCTTTTCTACTTTGCTTTGCCTTTATAAGGATTGCCGCTATTCGACACTTTTTGAGGAATCCTTTCATCTAGTAAAAGTAATAGTGGAAGTATTTTTAGTGTTAGATCATAAGATTTACCTTGGCACTTTAAGTCGGACGACAGCATTCGTTAGTTTGGTAAGAATGTCCGCCGATGGTTGCTGTTTTCTAAAGCCATTTCTAATAATGATAAAAGTAAAAAGTAGCATTGGTTGTTCTCAGTAGTTTGTTGGAGCAGTCATCAATAAAAGCCTGCCAGAAATGGCACTAACAGCCTCTTCCCGTCGTTGTTAGCATATAAGCAGTAATCTACAAGGTGTCCACCCAAGGTTCGTCTTTTTCCGGGAAAGCTTGTTTTTCCTCGTTAAAGGCCGAGTGGTGTTTTGTGTTTTGGTAGTAATCAGGTTCAACAGCAATCCTTTTTAACAACAATAATTCGGAGAATGTTAAATGATAGTTTCTATGAGAAAAATTTATGGGTTGGCAGCTCTGCTTGGTCTGGGTGCAGTTACTGCCCAAACTCAAGCTGCAACTTGTGCCTACAAAGTTGATAGTGATTGGGGTTCGGGCTTTACGGCGTCGGTAACAATTACTAACAACACCAGCGCGGTCATTAACGGCTGGACAGTAGGTTGGCGTTACAACACCAACACTAGAACTGGTGGTTGGAATGCTGTTGTTACTGGTGGTAATCCTTATTCTGCAAGTGATGTGGGTTGGAATGGAACTTTACAGCCCGGCCAATCAGCCTCTTTCGGTGTGCAAGGCAACAACAACGGCGTCGCTGCCGAGACTCCGGCAGTTACTGGTTCAGTCTGTGGTGGCGTAGCCTCTAGCACACCGGCGACGAGTAAATCTGCTGTCAGTAAATCGGCAGTCAGTAAATCTGCCGTGAGCAAATCTGCGGTCAGTAAATCTGCAGTCAGTAAATCGGCCGTGAGCAAATCCGCTGTCAGTCAATCTGCAGTCAGTAAATCGGCAGTCAGTAAATCCGCTACGAGCATCTCTAGATCGAGCAGCAGCGTAGTTCCAGATGGTCCGCGCTTAGATAACCCTTTTGTGAGTAAC
>JAYWHF010000402.1:0-3089 GCA_043777855.1 Gammaproteobacteria bacterium
AACAACAGACGTATAGGCGCTCATTGCGCCCGCCTTTTGCGGAAGCATCACAGAACTTGGCGCTGTGTGGCCATTGGGGTAACCACCTAGCGCACTGACGCCTCCCGCAAACATGTTGCGAGAAAGTCGCCACATAGTTCGCGTTTCACTCGCAATTGCACCACCAAATTGACGCATTGGCATCTGTGCCAGCAATACGCCATTTTGTTTCAGCATTAACTGTTGCCCCACACAAAGTCAGACGTCATAAAAAAGTTAGTACTGGCGGCTGTTGCTGCGCCAGCAAAATACAACCAAGCCAAGCATGCCCCGTCTTTTATTTGAGGCAAGCTAGGAAGCTGATTTAACAGGTCACGCTCGGCGGCAACACCCAAGGTAGTAATCGGAATTTTAGCAATTGGTTTCGCCAGCACTAATGCACCAACACCAGCGCCAGAAGCCGCCGACAGGGTGACAGATTGAACCGAGCTAACACCAACATCGCCGCCAGCCAAAGGCAAAAATGGCCCATAGTTATTTGCGGCTGTACCCGAGTGCGCAAGATGCCCTGCAATAGTTGAAGCTGTTGCCGAAACAGTCACAGGCATGGCCCTTCCAGCCACGGCTGAGTCATTGGTATAACTCATCGCAATATTGTGCGCTGTAGCGCCGCTATTGGTTGTTACAACCAAATAAGGCTTAACCCCTTTTGTGTAACGCATGGCTGGCGTACCCGTCAACGTTTGCGCCGTGGCTAAATTCAAGCTAATGCCAGGATAGTAGCCTTGCAAATCAACGAGCATTAGGTAGCCGGGTACCGCCGTCGCGACTGCTGACAGCGCGCTCATGTTGATTAAATGCTTGGTGTTTGGCGCCACATTACCGCCGTGCGGAATGCCGAAAATTTGAGTTCCGTTCCCTGCCAACTCATTGCATGCGGTCCACGCTAGCGCAGTACCGGCCCAAGCATTCGCGACAGGTGAGCCCGCGAGTGAGCTGAAATCGTACCAGCGCCCAGCCGCGTAAGCCGACGCTCCCGTGATTTTGTTAATATATTGGTCGCTATACTTGCCGTTATTTGTCATTTCATTGACAAGTGCATCAATGCTACTAAACCCCATGCTATGCCCCTACGAAAGTGATATTTCCGCGCAATGCGGTGCTATTGTTTAGGCTGCTTTTGTAAATAAAATTCAGGTACGCGCCGTCGAAAATTCTGCGTAGCGAAGGGCGCATAAAAAGATAGTCCGTCTCAGTGTAAGTATTTTGTTCTCGAATCGTAAATGGAGCCAAAGGTCGCACCAAAACCAACGAAATAAACCCGCCAGAACCGCTATTCAGCTGAACAGACTCAATACTGCGAATACCAGTATCGCCCTGCGCAAGCCAAACAAACGGCGTGCCATGCGTCGCCCCAAACAAAGTAGAACCTTGCAAACAGCCCACGTTTTGTGACTCTAGCGGCCAATTTGTAACTTTTTGCTGGCCTAGGCTGTTGGTGTAGTTAATGGTGATCGTGGCATTTTGCGCTTGCGGCGTGGTACAAACGATCATCAGCTCTACGCCGTCGCCAGTCACATACCGAGGCAATGAGGCAACATTATCGAGTAGCTGAACATCCGTACTGTCGCAATCAATCAGTGGGTAAAACATTAAATAGTCGCACAACTGAAACACCGCTGGCGCCATATTGTCAGCAGAGCCCATGCAAATCTCTTTCAGGTGTTTCGTTGCTGGCGCAATATTGCCGCCGCTATAAATTCCAAAATTGCCAGAACCATACAACGGCGTAGATTCGAATTGCACGCCCACGTAAGCGTTATATTTTGGCGTACCTGCACCCATAGACCAGTCAGCCCAGTGGCCTATATTCTGTCTTACAGGCGAATTCGATTTAAAAATAAAACTATCGTGATTCCAGCCGTCCACCATTGCGTCAGCCAATGGCTTTACTCCACGAAAGCCCATCTATTAATCCTCGGTGCAAGTCACTGTGCCAGCCGCAAATTGCGGTTGAATATTGACACCAACACTCAACGAAGATGACAGGGGGCCCTTGTAAATAACTTGTCCGGCGCCACTCACCAAGGTCCCAACACTGAAATGCGTGATTACGTTTGGAGCTCCAGTACAAATGGGAAACTGAAGCAGAGCCGCGTTAGAAAAGCTGTTGCCTGAATCTGTCCAGCCGCTTGCTTTAATTATTGAAGCTCTGGCATACCCCGTGTAATTAGCCTCACTGGTCGTCTGAGTTCCAGCTTCTCCGGGGTCAGCAGTATGAAGTGCAACAAACACATTCGCATTTGCACGCCAAGCAGGATCAACACCTTGAAGCGCCATTTTTAAAAAGTCATTCTCAGTAACGTTACCCTTGCTCATCAAAAGTCCTCAAATAAAGATCAAAAAAACCCCGCACTAGGCGGGTCATTGGTTCATTCAAAATTAAAATCTAATCGGCATTTCTGCCGCGCTTTGCTGCAAGGCTTGTTACTCGCCCTTGGCTGTCTCGCTGCACAGTAAACAGGTAGCCATCGGCGGGGCGGTTCTTTGCTATGGTTACAGCGAGAACGCTTGCGGCCCTCGTGATCGCATCCGTAAGCGCCTTTGATTGGTCCTGCATTGAAGTGACAAGCAGTTGCGCAGCATCCAAGGTGAAATCTTCTTTTTCAGGAAGGCAAACCTCGGGCTCAATAGCGCTAATTTTTTCAATAGGTTTGCTTTTGCGTATCACTCAGAAGCCCTCGTGCAATTAAGCAATGACTTATAGGTCTCAATATCCTCATCGATAGACTTAAGCGCATCCTTTGCCGACACCTTTTCTGATTCGTATTGTCCAGACACTTCGTTGTGAACTGGGTAGTCCACTTTAAGATTTTTAAGAATAGCCGGAGGCATGCTTTTTAGAATGTGCTCGTTTCTGTCGTCGGTGTTTGTTTGTCCCTGAGCCGCGGCTAATTCCTCGGCCTCAATAGCTTTCGGGTCATTATCCGCCGCGACAATTGCAGATATTGGCTCTACTACTGGCTCGACTACTGGTTGTCGTAGTCCGGCGTCTCCCCCTTCGCTATCGCTTGCTCGTTTAGCTGGTGCTGTGATTTCAGCTCTTCCTG
>JAYWHF010000403.1:0-3080 GCA_043777855.1 Gammaproteobacteria bacterium
TTTGGGTTGGCTTTTTTTGGTGGTAAAACCATGGCAAGTCACTAATTTTAAATGAGTTTCTATTCTACAGGGATTTTTTAACTGCTGTTTTTAGGTTTATAATGGAAAAGATTTTGGAGATTATGATGTTAGAATTAAAAAAGCATACACAAAACACGGGGGCATTTAAAATGATTCACTTAAATAAATTTTTCGTAATGTTTTTTATTACACTTATGTCAACTGTACACGCAAACGCACAAGCAGAAACAATTCAGTTCGAACCCGGCATTTATGAAAACCTGTTATTAGCCGTCAATAAAAATGGCGTAATCACCGGTTACTATCGCGAAGAGCAAGGCGAGGGCGTTACCAAAACGTGTGAGTTTTTTCTTCAGGGTGAGGCTAAAGAGGGAGTGGCGAATATTATTACTTGGGGAAACAAACCCTTTGCTGGCGTAATCAAAGCAGGCACAACTGAAATTAATTTAAAAATCGAAAAAGGGCGGGAGCATCCTGGTTGCGGCTTAGTATTAATGCCTGAAATAGCGCGCGGGTTAAGCTTTGATTTGATAACTAAAGCACCTTGGAGTGAGCTGCGAACGATTGCCAGTGAAAAATCTTATTTCTACTCAGAGCCGAATTCCGCTAAACGGTTAAAATCATATCTTGTGAAAGGTGATGTAGTGGGAGTTGTCGCGATCCAAGATAATTGGCTACAAATTGAATATTATTCTAGTAATGCAAAAATAACTCGTCGGTGGATTTGCAGCCAAAATACGGCGACGTTAGAACCCATAGATTAATTGCACTAGCTCAAACCTGATCTGATTGAATAAGGCTTACTCTCCCCGCTGTCAGCCTGACGCTTCGGAGAATCAACAACGGGCTCAAATTAATGTCCTACGGTGTGTAGGGCAATTTTCTTAAGGATCTAACATGGCGACAATATTACGTAAAGGCGACAAGGGTAAAGCAGTTCGCGAAATCCAAGGATTACTCAATTCGAGATCCGGCAAGCTTGTTGTGAAACCAGATGGTGATTTTGGTGGCAAAACCGAGACTGCTGTAAAAGAGTTTCAAGCCAAAATGAAATTTAAAGCCGACGGTATTGTAGGGCCGAAGACATGGGATGCCTTACATAACGAAGCCCTCAAAGCACAATTTGATAATTGTTTCGTAGCGCACGATTGGTTTTCATTGCTAGAACTTGAAAAATTCTTTACCGGCCTTGCGACACATGCGGGGCAAAGTGTTGCAACAGCAGCAAATTCGCTTCAGAAGTTAACATCAACAGCTCCGGCTACGACTCAACCCGTAGAAATACCTAGCGCTTCGACCTCTGCGCCTGCAATTGTAAAACGCACCGATTTTAAAAATTATCAGCGTACTAGTTTTCACGGTTACACAGGTCAGGGTTATATCATCAAAGACTTTAAAAAGTTTGAAAATGGTGCAATTCAACTGCGGCCAACAGTGAAAATTATTGCACGGGGTGAAACCTTGCCAAATGGTTTTAAAAATGAATGTGCATCCTATGTACAATATTTCGGTGTGCCAAACACAAAAGGCTGGCTGAGAGGCCCAAGAGTGTGTGATTTTAAACCGGGCGAATTACCCGAAGGCACTGTTGTCGCCACTTTAAGAGATGGAAAATATTACAGCGATTATTCAGGAAGATCTCATGTTGGTATCTATCTGAGCCATCACGATTATTCGGGATATTTGACTTCTAAAAATGTAACTCTAGGTGTGACGTTGTTGGATCAATGGAATGGTGTGAAAATAGATAGGCGCACCAAGGTATATGCAGCAGATGCCGATAAAATTGGAAAACCATCATCAAAATGTTGGACAGATTCCAGTGGGGTCATTCGCACTAAACGAGTACGGTGGGGTGAAGACGGCGAAGAATATTATGTGTTACTAACAACATCCTGACTTATTAATTAGTGAATTGTGAGAAAATTTATGAAATTTATGAAATTTTTAAAATATTGTATATATTTTTCAATGTTTCTCTATTGCGGCTGTTCAGATGCAGCCCCAAAAGAAAACGCACAAACATTAGCTTGCCCTTATATATTATCTGCAGAAAAAGCTTTACCACCTACCTGGATAACGGTAGGAAGCGTATCTACTGAAAAATTGCAGTTAAGAACTATTGGCATCATATATCCTGACCTATCGGATATTAAAAACAGAAACTTCAGTGAAGATATAATTGATGATTGGGATTATTTAAAAGATAAATCCCAATCAATTGCTGAATACGATGAAAATCACGAAAACATTTCGTTGAAGTGTGTGTATGCGAAATTTTCCAGCGAAGATTCGGATCACAATGTAAAAAATGTCGTTTTATTAATTCCGCTTCCACTAAAAAAACCAGTTACCTGCCTATTAGTGCGTCGTGATGTAGACCCAACACACGAGCTATCCTGTAAAGTAAAATAAAGGAATTTTTTTCTCAAAGCGGAATAGAGCGGATTATGAACCTACTTAAATATTGTCTATTTTTTTCTTCTGTTTTTTGCGGCTGCGCAGATGCAACTCCGAAAGAAAAAATTCCTGAATTGACCTGCCCCTATATATTGCCAGATGAGAAGGATTTTCCAGTTAGCTGGGTTACGCTTGGAAACGTATCTAATGACAGGTTGCAACTTAGACAAATAGATATTATTGATGGAAATGCAAGTGAAGAAAAAACAAGGGTAGTTAAAGATAAAGAGAGAATATTTTCTGCAGATATAATTGATTATTGGGTAGATCACAAAGACAGATTCGAAGCTCTAGAGGAATACCCTGAAAGTCATAGTGAAAATGCAATAATGTGTACCTATGGCAAAGCAATTGCAGAGTCTAATGATGTGAATAAAAATGTCGTTTTATTAATTCCACTACCAGTAAAAAAACCAGTAACTTGCTTGTTAGTCAGGCGCGACATCGACCCAACCCACGAAATATCGTGCAAAGTAAAATAATGGGATTGATTTTTCTCAACAGGCGGATTCAACTGCGAAGTGCATAACCATTTAAGCAGCTAAAGCCGCCATTTCTTCTTGCATTAAAACAGCTGGCGTTTTGAATTCCAACGTTTT
>JAYWHF010000404.1:0-3077 GCA_043777855.1 Gammaproteobacteria bacterium
CGAGTATTCTGTTAACGGTGGTTCGTTTACCAGTGGTAAAGGCGTAGTCCTCAGCGATCAAAAAGTTAGAGTTAGGCTCACCACGTCTTCTGTTCTTAATACAACGACGCAAGCTGTGGTAACTATTGGCGGAGTGGAGGGTGCTTTTGTAGTAACAACGCTTGCTGACACAACAGCACCTGTTGCAGAAATAATGTTTCCCACACCTGTTTCACTGACAGAAGGTACAAGCCTGCTGGTTCGTGGTACATCGAGTGATGACCTAAGCACAATTGCGAGTGTTAAAGTAAATGATCTGGAAGTAACAACCACTGATAATTATGCAAGCTGGCAGGTAAGAGTACCCTTAACGGCGGGCTTCAATATGTTGGATGTTGTTACAACGGACAGTGCCAATAATACCAACCTTAAAGCGGCATCGATTAGTGTTACCAGCGCCGCCGCCGGCAGTAATACGCCCAACGCCGCCAATACGTTTTCTGATCCAACGGGTATTGCTATTGATGATAAAAATAAGCGTGTTTTGGTGGTGGATTACATTCTCAATGCCATCATTGAGGTGGATCTATCCAGTGGTGCGCGCAAAATATTCTCCAATAATACGATACCTGATGCATTAAATACTTTATCCGGCCCTGCTTACGTCACCCTAGATTACGCGCTAAATCGGGCGTTGATTGTCGAGAGCACACACAAAGCCATCAATGCGATTGACCTAACAACTGGCGCTCGCACGATGCTTTCAAGCAGCACAATTCCGAACGCAAATAATGCATTGGTAGATCCATCAAGTATTGCATTAGATAGTACACACAATCGTGCGTTAGTAATCGACTATGTGCTGCAAGCTGTTATTGCTGTTGACCTAACAACGGGAATTCGCACTGTTCTATCTGATTCCGCTACTCCGAACTCAACAAATGCGTTACAAGGGCCCTTAGGAATAGTAGTAGATACGTTGGGTAACCGTGCATTGGTGACCGATAGATTGCTTCACGCGGTGATAGCTGTGGATTTAGAAACAGGTACACGAACACTGTTGTCAGACAATGCCACGCCTAATTCAAACACACTTCTTTCTGATCCAACTGGAATTACAATTGACCGCCCGAACAACCGTGCATTAATGGTGGACTTCGGTCTTGGCGCGATCATCGCAATGAATTTAACAACTGGGGCACGTAGTGTGGTGTCTAATGCTGGCATACCTAATGCGACTAATTCTCTCGCATTGCCATTGGATATGGCGATAGATAGCGTTCACAATCGAGCGTTAGTAACCGATGGTGGTTTTGGATTAAATGCACTGATGGTTGTGGACTTAGTAACCGGTGAGCGCGTTTACTTTTCGAAGTAATCTTGGATAGGTATCACAGGTATAGCTCGGAGTTATACGCTGATTTGTATGGCGTAACTCCGAGGATTTAACGTTTAAATAAATTAAATGCATATGGTAACAATTTATATTTTTGAGCATTGCACTTTTGAGATCACAACAGATGTTTGGTCATGGTGGCTGATTGTCGCTGCCGTGAAATCTTTCGCAGAAAATACTATAGTTTTGTACCCCGATTGATATCGCCTTAACTCAACTTCTTCAACCTTGCCATATAAATATTCTTCCCGCTCTACACTCGACACGAATAAAAACCTATTTTTAAACTTGTAAAAATTTTTGGTTTTCGAGTGGGGCACTACCAACCAAGGGTTAAGCATAATTGTTTCATTGGTAACTTCTTGGCATGTCAAATCTGGTAACGCAGCCGAAAGAGAAAATTGTGCTATAAATAAAAGTACTGATGTAAAAACTATGCGCATCATCTCTCCGAAAAAAATTACAACGCCGCAAAAAACTTCTAAAGCTTTAAGCACAACACTCTCATTGGTGAGAGGCTGCTTTTACTGCCATCAAAAAACCTGTTGCACACTTTCAAGCATTAACGGTGTTATGGTTTTTTTGCCAAGTGATATGCACTGCTAACCACTCGCTGTCGAGTGAGTCACGCGCGCCATTCTACCCTCATCTTTAAAAAATTTCACGTGCAAACCCCCAATGCCTAGCGCTAGCCATTGGGGGGAGTTTAGTGTGGAGAAATGATTTATATTTTAGTTTTTCGACCGAACAGGCCGAGCATTCACATAATGAGCTTGATAGAATTCAAGGCCTGAAGGTGCAGCGCTTGTTGCCGTTGCGCCGGCAACCACATTATCAAAATTAATATTTACCATAGCTGCACTGGCAGGGACGCTTGCAAAAAGTGCCAGCGCAATCGAGATTTTCACTATGCGGTTAAATTCGAGCGCGAGCAATGCCGAACATTCCTAACGCTAAAATGATCATCGCCCAGATGTTTAGGGCAGGTATTTGTACAGAAGCATTGGGCGGCGGCACAAGTTCGTATTCAACTCGTAAGATTGGGCGATCCGCAGCAGCAGGCGTATATCGACCATAGAAGCGTCGAGCTTTGTATTCTCCGCCCTCTGCCCCTATCAATATCCAGCCGTGATTGCTAGAGGCATTGTTGATCCAGGTTTGAACATCGCTGACCAATCCGGAGTGAGAAGCTAAGGTGCCAGAAGATAAGGTAATGGCCCCAATGCTAATTCCCAAAGCCGGAGAAGTACTTGCGGAGGCGATAAAGTCACCGCCGAGCGAATTCCACAAAATGCTGGGGACACTGGAGGGCGTATTGGGCGTATTGTAGAAACGAGAGTTCCAAGTCGAATCGCCGGCGCTGGCTTGAGTACCGCCACCACCCGTTCCTGCGTTTGAAGTTCCTTGGCCCCAGGAGGCTAAAAGCCGATGCAGAGCAACTTGATCACTGGCATCACTGTTTCGAGCAGCTCGATCGATCGTTAACGAGAGTGTTGCGTTCGTGACTTGTGTATTGGATGGCAAACTGCTCAGGTCGAATTTAAGCAGAGCTCTTCGCGGAGCCCCGCTCGCGATGGGTCCAAAAAAAAGATAGCTAGATTGCCCGCTAGCATAGGTGGGATTGTCTTCATAAATAGTGTTGTTGGCGATAGGTTCGAAGCTCGCTTGCAAGCCAAAGCTCGCGTAGCTGACGAAGATCAGC